>NZ_JBNAZM010000068.1:0-20107 GCF_051195215.1 Arhodomonas sp. AD133
ATGGGTAACGCCGAAAATTGTAACCGCCAATCATCAACTTGTGCGCGGATCCCGGGATCGCGTCACGCATCCAGGAAGAGTATAAAGATGACCTCAGATACTGGGTCGGGAAAGCACATTACGGGATTATCGTGCTGGATAACGACGAATCAACGCTAGAGGACGGCCAAGCAATAACGTGGGGTGGAAAAGCGTCTGTCATCGTGCGTTACCCCGAAATCGACTGTGTAACGGGTGACGGTGGATGCCGTCGAATTTGCGGATATGGCTGTGGATCATACGACGACAGCGGGGAGTTCCTACCCTCCGCGGACAAAGCTTTCCTCGAAGAGGATGAAGCGTTCTCCGAGCAAGTTATTCTCTTTACGGAGATCAGAAGCAACCTGTTGCCGGATGCTCCCCGGCACGTCGCGGGAACTGCCGACTTTTGCTTCAAAGGCAATGATAAGGAATGACGATAACAATGCCTCGGTGATTTCTAGAAAAGCTTGTGAATCGGATGGCTCGGCACCAATCCGAGGTTTTTTTATCGACGTAAGCAGACGTTCCCACACCGTTTATCGAAGGTCCGCAACGGGTCGGGAGCGGAAGCTGGACAGGGAACGCGCGACCAGCACGGAAATGGTGAAGCGGACCCCGAACTCCGCCGGCGCGCTACTATTGCCGCGAATCGTGAACAGCATCTATCATTAGGCTTTCAACGAGCCCAGTTCGGTCGACGACCCCGGCGTAGGAACCGTCGATGTCGCGTATCACAGCTACGCTCCACTTTGCCTCATGCATCCGGCGCAAAGCCTCGCCGCGTGATATCGCTCCGGAGAACCAAGCTTTTTCCCCTCTCTCTCCGCCCTCACGGCCGGATTGAGCAAAATGGCCCAGAGTTCTGTTAGCCTGATCTCCGCTCGCAAGGTCCTGTCCTGCTCCGCCGGACTGACTTGCTCCATGTACGGTGGAACATACCGCACGTCATCTCGGGCTAGCGCCATGGGGTACGGTTTAAAACGGAGAAGCTCCAAGAACTGCTCCCGCTCGTACACTCCGAGGGGCTCCTCTCCGTCGTCCACTACCACCAACGCCTTAAAAGTGCCTGCCCAAAGGGAACTATAGATAACCCGAACCACGGCTTTCGCCCGACGCATCCGCTCCGCATCAGACAGCTCGCCCCCCACTGCCCTGCACGGATAAGTACCACATGACGAGGCACCTGCCAGATGGCGTCCATCTGGATGTTGGAATCGCCGGAATCGGCACCGAAGACTTGGGCGGTATTCAGCAACGTCGAAACGAAGGTCCGCTTAGAGTCGCTTTCTGACATTCCGTGACTGCAACCATGGACCCGAACGCACTTAGCAGTAACGCCTCGCATTCTCCTACTCTTCACATCACAACGCACGCTCGACATGGTCGTAGATCTGATAGGTCACAGCCTCGTGCGCCAGTTGTGGCGGGAGTGAGACATCCAGCGACGCGCCTCGACTTGAGAGAGCCGGGTTCCGCCGGTATACCGTAGCCAGTGGCTGGTAGCCCGCGTCAGGTGCGTACGAAGCTGCTCATTTTCGACACTCGTGCCCTGGAAAGCCTTGTTCAGGCGGCGATGCCGGCCGTCTGTCAATCCCGGTGACGACCGACGAACCGCTGCGTTACGACTGGACGCGGGAGAGTTGCTCGACGAGTTGATCCCGCGCGAAGGCCACCCGCGGATGCCGCAGATTCGCACGGTTCCAGGCGAGAAAGAGCTCGTTCCGGGGCCTCTTGCCCGGGTCACCGAGCGGGACCAGCGTCCCTGCCTCGATCCCTGGTGCGCACAGGTAGTCGGGAAGCACGCTCAACCCGGCTCCCTGCTCGACCAGCGACCGCACTGCCCTCAGATCGGCCACGCAAATCGCGCTGCGCAGATTGGGACCGCGTCCGTAGCGATGTTCGAAGTACTCGCGGATGAGCGGTAGCTCCTCGTCGTAGCTAACCCAGCGCTCGGCACAGAGATCGGCAACGGACATGGGTGTGGTCCGAACGCGCTGCGCCGTGGACGGGTCGGCCACGAGCAGCAGGGTCTCGGTGTCGATCTGCGCGAAATCCAGGTTTCCACCCGATGGCCGGGAAGCGGTCAATGCGAGGTCGATGGCGCCGTCGTGGAGGAGCTCGTAGAGTTTCTCCCGGTTGCCGAGCTGCACGCGCACGCTGAGCCCATAATGCGTGAGCCTGGCGACCGCCGGTGTAACGCGCTCGGTGACGTATTCCGCCGGCCCCGCGAGATGCACGGTGCCCTCGATATGTGTCGAGCGGGCGCGCAGTGTGGCGAGTGCCGAGTCGATACTCGCGAACTGATCGCCGACAGCACGTGCCAGGTCATCCGCGACGGGCGTCGGCACCAGGCGCCGGCCGCTGCGCGTGAACAGTGCTCGCCCCACCAGTGACTCGACGGTGCGCAGATGTCCGGAAACCGCGGGCTGCGTGAGGCCCAGGCGCTTTGCCGCCTGGGTCACGGACCCACACCAGTAGACTTCGACGAAGCTGCGTAGAGGGGGAAGATAGCTCATGATTCATAATATAGATTATGAATCACTGCGAAATCATCGATTAGCAGCACATTCCGTTTCTCACTAGGCTATCCCCGTCGTCATCGCAGCCGTATTGAGGAGAAACGCTATGTCCGCCCCCCTGAACGTATTGATCGTCCTGACCTCTCACGCATCACTGGGTGACACGGGCGAACGCACGGGATTCTGGCTGGAAGAGTTCACGACGCCCTATTACGTCTTTGCCGACGCCGGCGCCCGGATCACGGTCGCCTCGATCAAGGGCGGCCCGGTTCCCATCGATGCACGCAGTCTCGCGCCGGCCGGCGAGAACCCGCAAAGCGTCGAGCGCTACCTAACGGACGAATCACTGCAGGCCGAGCTCCAGACAACGGCCGTCGTCGACGACGTCGCCGCCGACCCCTACGACGTGGTCTTCCTCCCCGGTGGCCACGGCACGATGTGGGATCTGCCGACCAGCGAAGGGCTCGGTGACCTGGTAAGCGCGACCCTGGCTCGGGAAGCAGTCGTCGGCGCGGTTTGCCACGGACCGGCAGGCCTGGTGAACGCCCGGGATGCCGACGGCCGCCCCGTGGTGGCAGGGCGTCGCGTCGCGGCGTTCACTGACAGCGAAGAGCAGGCCGCAGGCCTGAGCGAGGTCGTGCCCTTTCTGCTGGAGACCCGCCTGCGCGAGCTCGGGGCAGAGTTCGAAAACGGCCCGGATTTCGAGCCATTCGCCGTCGCCGACGGCACGCTCGTCACCGGCCAGAACCCGGCGTCTTCGTCGAAGGTCGCCGAGCTGGTGCTCACCACCGCTCGGGCGCGATAGCTGAGAGCCGTCCCCGGGGACGTCTCTCAGCGAGGACAGTGGTCCCGGGTCACGCCCTGGCGTGACCCCGTCGCCGGCATGCACCGCTGGCGGCGCCACTGCGACGCGAGGCCAGGCGCGACGAAACTTTGGTCCCGAAAGCGCGCTGGCGTGACGCCGGTCATGCGCGCGCACACCCGGCGGAAGGATGTCGGGTCGCGGTAGCCAACCGCGGCGGCGACACCGTCGATCGGGGTCGATGTCGTCTCGAGCAGGTGCTTGGCCTCCTCGATACCCAATGTCTGCACGTACTCGATGGGCCCGGAGCGGTAGCGGCGCGGCGACCGCAATAGCCGGGACCGCGCACGCGGAGGCGCTCCCTTCGGCCCGTGATCCAGCAAGGCGGCGTTCGCAGTCAATGGGCGTCGCGATTTACCACAACGCCAACCCAGCCCAGAAGGTCGCTACGACACACCCTGGTGGCAGTTCAACGCGCAGCGTTGTCACGGGTCGCGTGACACTTTGTCACGATGCTGAACCACCCGGACTGCTCCCGCGCTGCGCCGATGCCACCCGAGGCAGGCCCACTGGGGCCACGGCGTAGCCCCCGCCCCGGAAACTCCACCCTGGCATGCCGGTTGCAGTGTACCGGTCGGGAGCGGCCCATGAGCCTTCCCGCTCACTACGACACATTACACAGAGACGGAGAGGAGAAGTGCCATGAAGTGGGAAACCCCGGCCTACTGCGACCTCAGACTCGGTTTCGAGGTGACGGCCTACGTATACGTCCGGTAACCGCCGGAGCGGGACGCCCCGGGGCGTCCCGCCTTTTGCCTTGAGCGCATTGCCGAGGGGGCGCCCATGAGCGAGCAGAAAACCCCATCGCCGGCGGAGCCGGTTCCCGACGACGCCGTGCCGCGGATCAACCCCATGTACCTATTCCGGTGGGAAGAGCGCCAGCAGGCCTACCTGCTGCTCTACCCGGAGGGCATCGTGAAGCTCAACGGCTCCGCGGGAGAGATACTGCGCCGGTGCGACGGTTCCACATGCGTTTCCGGCATCGTCGCGGATCTGGAGCGCAGCTTCGGCGCCACGGATCTGCGCGAGGACGTACAGCGATTTCTGGAGACCTCCCATGCCAAAGGCTGGATCCGACTTGACGCTTGACGGCCGGGGCGATCCGCTCTGGCTGGTCCTGGAGCTCACCTACCGGTGCCCCCTGGCCTGCCCCTGGTGCAACAACCCGGTTCACCTCGACCGCTACAAGAACGAGCTGGACACGGATGAATGGAAGCGGGTGCTGCACGAGGCGCGGGAGCTGGGCGCGCTCCAGCTAGGGTTTTCCGGGGGCGAGCCGGCCCTGCGCCGCGACCTGGAGGAGCTGGTCGCCGAGGCGGACGAGCTGGGCTATTACACCAACCTCATCACCTCGGGCATGGGTCTGAACGCCAAGCGGCTGGCCGACCTCAAGGAAGCCGGGCTGAAGCAGATCCAGCTCAGCGTCCAGCATGCCGATCGCGATCGCAACGACGCCCTGGTGGGGACGCGGTCGTTCGAGCAGAAGCTGACCATCGCCCGCGAAATCAAGGCGCTGGGCTACCCGATGGTGCTCAACGTCCCCATCTCGCGGCACAACATCGACGCCGTGGGCCGGATGATCGAACTGGCCGAGTCCGTGGGCGCGGACTTCGTGGAATTCGCGAACATCCAGTACTACAACTGGGCTCTGCTCAACCGCAGCGAGCTCCTGCCCACCCGCGAGCAGTTGCAGGCCGCCGAGGCCGAGGTCCAGGCAGCGCGCAAGCGGCTGGGCGAGGCCATGACCATCTACTTCGTCATCCCCGATTACTTCGACGGCCGGCCCAAGGCCTGCATGAACGGTTGGGGCGCCATCCACATGACCATCGCGCCGGACGGCACGGCGCTGCCCTGCCAGGAGGCGGCGGTCATCGAAGGACTGGAGTTCCCGTCGGTGCGCGAACACGAGCTGGCCTGGATCTGGCGGGACTCGCCCACATTCAACCACTTCCGTGGAGAGGACTGGATGCAGGAGCCCTGCCGCAGCTGCCCCGAGCGCGAGCACGACTTCGGCGGCTGCCGGTGTCAGGCGTACCTGCTGACCGGTGACGCGGCCCGCACGGACCCGGCGTGCGACAAGTCCCCCGACCACCACCTCATCCGGGAGGCGCTTGCGGAGGCGTCGGCGACAAGCCCGCTGAAGAACATACGCATGCGGGACCACGGCCCCGCCACCCGTTCCGGACGCGGCTGACCATGCGACTGCCCCATGACTCGCTGCTCGGAACCGTGACCGCCGGCGTCGGGCTGACCGCCGCACTGGTGCTGCTGATCCGGGTACTGACGGGCGCCTGAGCGCCGGAGGCGGAGATGCACGACACACTCGCCACCCTGGACGTCGTCGCCCGCTGGGCGCACGTGCTGGGCATCCTCGTGTGGATGGGCCACAATCTCAGCAACGTGGTCCAGACCCCCGTCTATCGGCCGGTCGTTCCCGGGGAACAGGCCCAGGCACGGTTCGATGCCGCCATGCGCCGGGAGCATGCCACCTTCCGGTACGCGTCGGTGGTCACCCTGGTCACGGGGGTCTACATGCTCTGGTATCGCGGCGCGCTGGCGGACGCGCTCACCTTCAGCGCTCCCTACGCGGTTCTCGGCGTCGGGGTGTGGACCGGCCTGGTGATGGTGGCCAACCTGTGGCTCGTCCTCTGGCCACACCAGCGGCGGGTGCTGGGCTTCGTCCCGGCCCCCGAGGCGGAACGGATCCGCTGCTCACGAATCACCTTCCTGTCTTCGCGTACCAACACGATCCTCCTGTTCCCCACGCTTTTTTTCATGATCGCGGGGGCACACGGACTGGCGTTTCTGCAATGAACGCGGTGCCGGCGGACAGACATCGGCCCTGGAGCTTCGCCGCCGGCCCCGCCCTTCTGCCAGAGGAGGTCCTGCAGACGGTGAGCCGGGCGGTTCTGGACTGGCAGGACACCGGCCGCTCGGTCCTGGAGCTGCCGTTTTCGAGTCGGGAGTGCCGACGTATCCTGGCGGAAGCCGAGAGCGAGTTGCGGCTTCTCGCCGGTATCCCCCACTGCTACCGCGTCCTCTTCCTGCAGGGCGGCGCCTACGGCCACTTCGGTCTGCTGGCCATGAACCTGATCAGCGGGGAACGCTCCGCCGACTACGCCGTTACCGGACACTGGGGACAACGGGCCTTTGCGGAGGCGGGACGCCGGCACCGGGTCCGCGTCGCTGCCGACGGGGCGGCGGACGACTTCCGCGCGATCCCACCGCAGTCCGAATGGCGTCTGGATAGCGGGGCCGCCTACTGCCACATCACCACGGCCGAGACGGCAGAGGGGCTCCAGTATCACTGGACCCCGGATACCGCCGACGTCGCGCTGGTTGCCGACATGACCGCCGATTTCCTCACGCGACCGATCGACGTGCACCGCTACGGCCTGATCTACGCCAGCGCCCAAAAGAACCTGGGAGTGGCGGGGCTGACCGTGGTGATCGTGCGCGAGGACCTCCTCGACCGCTGCGATGACACGGTGCCGGCCGTATTCAACTATGCCCGGCAGGCGCGTGCGGACTCCCGGGTCAACACGCCACCGCTGTTCGCCGTCTACGTGGCGCTGCAGATGTTCCAGTGGCTGCGGCGCCACGGCGGCCTGCCGGCGGCCCTGACACGCTGCCGCCAACGCAGCGCCCTGCTCTACGAGGCCATCGACACCTCGCGTGACTTCTACCGCACGCCGGTCGCCGTCAACGACCGCTCCCTCGTGAATGTCCGGTTTCACCTGCCGGATCAAGAGAAGGAGCGGCGGTTTCTCGCGGCCGCCGAGCGGCAGGGGCTGACCGATCTCGCCGGACATCCCGCCGTCGGTGGCATTCGCGCCAGCCTGTACAACGCGATGCCCCTGGCGGGCGCGCGGGCGTTGGCTGCCTTCATGGAAGCGTTCGCCAAGGGCGGCGATACCAGAGCCGGACGATGCGCGCCAACAACGTGATGCGCCTTCGCTGGCCCAATCCCGTCGGCCTCGCCGCGGGTGTCGATCGACACGGGCGTTGCCTGGCGAAACACGCGGCAGCGGGCTTCGGGGCCATCGAGATCGGCACGATCCGGCCCGACAGCCTTGGCGAGGCCGTCGCCAATCTCACACGCTGGCGGGAAAGCCGCGGCCAGGACAGCCCTGCCGTCGGGGCCAACATCGGCTGTTGCCCCGGGGCGTCATGGCCCGAAGCGGAGGCGCAGTACCGCTGGCTGGCAGCCCGGCTCGCCCCCTGGGTGGACTATCTGGTGGTCAACCCGACGGCCCTCGCGGAGGCCAGGCCGCGGCGACTGGTACGACTGCTGGACAGCGTGCGGCACCACGTGGCCGGAGTGCCGCTGCTGATCAAGCTCGCCACCCTCGCCCCGGCGCTGCGCCTGGAACGGCTGTCGCGCCTGGGGTACGACGGCTTGGTGCTCGTACTGCCGGACCACCCCTGGGACGAGCGCCCCGCGTGGCTGCGGATCCTGCGTGTCAGCGAACGCCGGGGCATGACCGTGGTGGCCGTCGGCGGTATCGACTCGCCGGATCGCGTCCGACATTGCCTCGCCTCGGGCGCGTCCATGGTCCAGGTTCACCGGCCCTACGTGTCCGGGGGCGAGCGCCTGATCACCCGCCTTCTGGACGGCTGCCTCCCGGCCGCCGTATGAGTTCCGCGCTGTTGCCGGGCCGGCGAGCGCGGAAGAGGTCGGCTTTGGCGTCCGCTACAATTGCGACACGGGCCCCTTCCGCATCATCCCCCGACTCACGGGAGCCGTCGGGTAGAACCGCACGGATGCCAACCCGCGCCGCACCGGCCGATCCGGGCTACGCGTAAGGCCGAGAATGACCGACAAGCAACCCTGCGTACTGGTGGTGGACGACGAAGCACCCGTTCGCGAGATGCTCCGCGAGTATCTCGGCGGACACGGGTTCACGGTGCATGTGGCAAGCGGCGGGGAATCCATGCGCGAGGCCCTCGCCACCACCGTGCCGGACGTCGTGTTGCTGGACATCACCATGCCGGGGGAGGATGGCCTTTCCCTGGCGCGCTACCTGCGCGAGCATTTCGACGTCGGCATCGTTATGGTGACCGCCTCCGGGGAAGTCGTGGATCGCATCATCGGTCTGGAGATCGGCGCCGACGACTACATCGCCAACCCCTTCGACCCCCGCGAGCTCCTCGCCCGGCTGAAAAGCGTACTCCGCCGAACACGCCGAGCGCCCGTCGATGCTACGCCCACGGCCAACACGGCAACGCGCCGAGTCCGCGTCGGCACATGCACCCTCGACCTGGACGCCCGCCGACTTATCGGCGCCAACGGCGAGGACATCCCTATCACCGCCATGGAATTCGATCTGCTCAACGTCTTCATTAGCCGGCCCAACCGGGTACTGAGCCGGGATGACATTCTCGACCTCACCCAGAACCGGGACTGGAATCCCTACGACCGCAGCGTGGATATCCGTATTGCCCGGCTGCGCCGGAAGATCGAGGCGGATCCATCCAAGCCCGAGCTCATCCGCACCGTGCGCGGATCCGGGTACGTGTTCGTCCCCGGTTAACCCGGCGGCGCCGGTGCGGCTCAGGCGCCACCGGGTATCACGTCACGAGAACCGACCCGTACGTCTCATACGCCGAACGTCGTCATGGCGAAGCCCGATATCGCGGATCAGGCGGTCGTCCATCTGCTGGAGCTGTCGAAGATCCCGAATGCGTTTCGTGGTGGCCCGGAGCGCGTTGATCGCGCAACGCCAGCGGCCCGCGACTGCAGCGGACATACGCGACTCGGCAGCCGGCTCACCGTCGCTCAAGGGGGTATGTTTCACAATAGTCATGGCCCGTTCCTCCTCATCGGCCGCAGAGCAGGCACGGCCGCTATCGCGACGTCCCGGTTGGACGCCGAGCCAGACTAGACGGCGGGTGTATCGGCACGATGTCGGCGGACGGCAGGCATGTCACACGCGTGTTTCCGAAAAGGCGCGCCGGGGATCGAATACTGCGGCGGGGTTTCGATTGTATCGGGAGTGTTTCCCCGGCGATTCCCGACCACCGCCGGGCTCGCGATGGTGCTAATGTCATTGGTATCGACGACACCCTGGCGCCGTGATCAGCGGCGCGTGCATCGGAACACCCCAGTGACCACCACACTGTCCCCGGACCCTCGTCGCCTTCCTGGTACCGATTCCTTCGGTGGGTGCGCACTCGAGCAGCTGCTCGAGCACGCCGAGCTCCTCGTCGCCATCAAGGACTCGGCACTGCGCTACCGCCGGGTCAGCCGCCGCATGCGTGAGATGCTTGCGCAGTTCGGCTGCTCCGACCCCATTGGCAAGACCGTCGGCGAGATACTCCCGGACGAGCTCGCGCGTGAGGTGGACGACAATGACCGCCAGGCCCTCGCCTCACGCGCCCCCACCCAGCACGAGGGGAAGCTCGCGATCGATGGCCGCAAACACAGCTACCTGACCACCCGGACCCCCCTGCTGGACGCCCGCGGCAACATCCAGGGGTTGTGCCTCATCGGTATCGAGATCACGGCGCGCAAACGTACCGAGCAAGCGCTAAGGGACGTGGCGATGGGGGTCTCGGCAGTGGCCGGCGAGAAGACCCACGAGCAGATCGCCCGGTTTCTCGCCAGCACCCTGGAGGTGGACCTCGCCCTGATCGGGGTGCTGGACACCTCTCATGGTGACCGCATCCAAACGCTCGCCATCTGGCACGCTGGGCAACTGCTGCCGAACGTGACCTACGCGCTCGCCGGCACGCCCTGCCAGCACGTCGTCGGGCGGCGCTTCGAGTTCATCCCCAGCGGACTGCGTGAGCGGTTTCCGGATGACGGCATGGTGAAGGGATTCGGCTTCGAGAGTTATGCGGCCTATCCATTGTTCGATTCCCAGCATCACCCCCTGGGCATCATCAGTGTCGCCGACTCGAACGCCATGCGTGACCGCGAGCTCACCGAGGCGATCCTCAAGATCTTCTCCGTGCGCGCCGCCGCCGAAGTGGAGCGGACGCGCGTGCAGCGCGAGCGTGAGATCTCCGAATCGAGCTACCGGAACATTTTCGAAGCCAGTGAGGACTGCATATTCGTCCATGACTTCGATACCGGCGCGATCCTCGACGTCAACCCCAAGACCTGCGAGACCTACGGCTACACACTCGACGAGCTGCGCGCAATGGATGTCGGCGCCCTTAGCTCCGGCGATCCGCCCTACGTCCAGGCGACCGCGGCGGCGTATATGGCGCGCGCCCGCAGTGGCGAGACGGTGCGCTTCGAATGGCACCGGCGGAACAAGGACGGCAGCCTGCACTGGGACGAAGTCGTGCTCAAGCCGGCGGTGCTTGGCAACCACAGACGCATCATCGCCGCCAGCCGCGAGATCACCGAACGCAAGCACGCCGAGGCGGCGTTGGAATCCCGGGAGGAGCAATACCGGGCGATATTCAATGCATCGGTGGACGGCATGGCATTGTGGGACACCCAGGGGCGGAACGTGGACGTCAACCGCGCCTTCGCGCGCATGCACGGCTACACCCGCGACGAGATGCTGGCGATGGACCCGCACACATTCGTCCATCCGGATTCCTACCCCACGCTGGAGCGGTTCTTCGACACCTTCAACAGCGGCGAGCCCTTCCATGCCGAGGCCCGCGACGTGCGCCGCGACGGCAGCGTCTTCGACGTGGAGGTCAACGGGGTGCTGATGGACTATCAGGGCCGGCCCCATCTGCTCGCCATCGTTCGCGACATAACCGAGCGTCGTGCCGCCGAAGCGGCGCTGCGGGCCAGCGAGGAACAGTATCGCGCGATCTTCGACGCCTCCGCGGACGCGATGGTGCTCTACAACGCCGATGGCCACATCGTCGACCTGAACCCGGCGTTCGTCACCCTCTACGGTTATTCCCGGGCCGAGACCCTGGCGATGGACCCGCGCACGCGCTTTCACCCGGATGCCGTCGAGGTCCTGGAACGCTTCCTGCGGCGGGTGCGGGGCGGCTGGTTCCACCAGCCGGAAAGGCTGGGCAGGACATTCCGGGAGGAAACGCGGGAGATCACCAAGGATGGTCGTGTGCTGGACCTCGAGGCCTACCTGGCCCCAATGACCTACCACGGCAAGCCCCACGTGTTGGCGATCAAGCGTGACATCACCGAGCGCAAGGAACGCGAGAAGGCGCTGCGCAAGAGCGAGGACCGCCTGCGGGCGACCATCAACGCTGCCCTCGACTGCATCATCACCATGGATGCCGGCGGCCGGATCCTCGAGTTCAACCCGGCCGCGGAAGCGTGCTTCGGCTACCGCCGTGCGGAAGTCATCGGACGACCACTGGCGGATCTGCTGATCCCCGAACGCGATCGCGACGCCCATCGACAGGCACTCGCCCGCCATCGCCGGTCGGGCAGCGACCGGTTCGTCGGCCGACGCCTGGAAGTCACGGCAATGCGGCGCGACGGCAGCGAATTTCCCGCCGATCTCGCCATCGGTGTCGCCCACGGCGGCGACGGGGGGATCTTCATCGGTTACCTGCGGGACATCACCCGGCTGCAGGAGGCGGAGCGGGCCCGCATCGAGCTGGAACGCCAGCTGCGCCAAGCGCAGAAGATGGAGGCGATCGGCCATCTCACCGGCGGCATTGCACACGACTTCAACAACATTCTCACCAGCATCCTCGGCTACACCCTGCTCGCCCATGAACGACCCGCCGCAGAGACGGACGAGAAGCTCACGCATTACCTCGAGCAAGTCCGAATGTCCGGCGAGCGCGCGCGGGATCTCATCCGCCAGATGCTGACCTTCAGCCGCGGTCAGCGGGGCGAGGCCCAGCCTCTGGCGCTGGCGACGCTGGTCAAGGAAGCCGTACGCCTGTATGGCTCCACGTTCCCGTCAAGCATCCAGTTCCAGACCCGCACCGACGCGACGGCTCCGTGCATACACGCCGACCCTATCCAGGTGGAACAGGTGCTGATGAACCTGTGCATCAACGCCCGTGATGCCATGACCGGCGGCGGTGTTATCGGGATAGCCGTCAATGACGTGCCAAATGTCTCTGCCGTCTGCGCCTCGTGCCGACAGCCGGTCGAGGGACACTTCGTGGAAGTGGCGGTCAGCGACACCGGTACGGGCATCACCGCGGACGTACTGGAGCGGATTTTCGAACCGTTCTTCACCACCAAGGAAGTCGGGCAAGGCAGCGGCATGGGCCTGTCCACCGCTCACGGCATCGTCCACGAGCACAAGGGCCATCTGCTGGTAGACACCACCCCCGGTGCCGGCAGCAGGTTCCGCGTGCTCTACCCACCGGCGAAAGACGCCACCGCCCGCCCCACCGGTCGTCCCGACACTGCGGCTGAACAAGCGGTCACCGCCGATTTCGCCGGCCGGGTTCTGGTGGTCGATGATGAAGCCTCGGTCCGGGAATTTCTGCGCGACCTGCTGGAGAGTCGTGGCTTCACGGTCACCCTCGCCGCCAACGGCGAGGACGGGCGACATCAGGTGGAGAACGAACCGGGAGCCTTCGACCTGATCGTCACCGACCAGATCATGCCGCAGCTTACCGGCCTTGGCATGAGCGAGGCGCTGAGAGCCCGGGGCATCACCATTCCCGTCGTCCTGTGCACGGGTTACAGCGATGCCCTGAACGAAGCCGCCATGCAACGCAGCAGGGTAAACAAGGTGCTGCGCAAGCCACTGGATGCCGGCGAGCTCTTCGGTGAGATCGAGGGGCTGCTCAGCGGCGACGGGTAACGAGCACGCAAGCGTAATGGCCGTGGCCGGAACTTCCCGGGGCCGGCGGCACCGGCCCCGTGACACGATTTCCTCCAGCTTTACCGGCAGAGCGTCTACACCCCCGCGGCGATAGGCGCCAGCGCCTTCTGGATACGCGCCATCTGGCTATCCGTCGTGAACCGGCCCAGCACCGTCTGGAAGCGCGGCTCGCTGACCCCCGAGACGATGTACTGCCAGCGGTAAGCGCGTAGCACGCCGTCTCGCACTGACTGGAGCTCCCCGTCAGTGAACGCGCGGCCGGCGATGGCGGCAAAGTAGTCCGCATCCGCGCGCGACTGTGCCTGCAGAATCCCGTCCACTGCCGCGACGAGCGCGATGAGATCGTCCACCGCTCGATCGCGTTCGTCGTCGGTGAGACGGGCGTTCTCGCGCTCCCACTCCAGCTCGTCGAGAATCGCGTGCTGAGACTCCTCGCGCCAGTGAAAGAGGAAAACGTCCCTGTACAGGGGCGAGAGCTCAGCGTCCGGCTCGATACTCTGGCGGTAGTGCACCTGTGTGAACAGCTCGATATGGCAGGTCAGCGCCAGCACCGCCCAGGTGGACTTGCTGAGCACGACTTGCGCGACCTGGTCCGCGTCGGCGGTCTGGACATAACCCACCGGCATCCTTTCGGCAATCATCGCCTCGATGCGCCGGAACATCGCCTGATGCTTGAGCTCCTCGTCACTGAAGCGCACAAGCGCCTCCAGCGCCGTCTGGTTGCCGAGCCAGTGCTCGCGACTGACCTCCAGCACCTTGGCGTTAATGAACCGTTCCACGAGTCCGAAGATGTAGGCGTAGGTACGCCCCTGAACCTGGCTGAGCAGACGTTTCTCGTCATCGCTGAGGAACGCCAGCTCATTCACCCGCGACAGCCCATCCGGGAGGAACTTCCGGTCGAAATCGAATTCGCGGCCGCGAAAGACGTCCCGGTCGATATCCCAGCGAATACGCTTGGAAACCTCCACGCACTTGGCGTAACGATCCCTGACTCCGGCATGCACAGCGTTCTCGGCGACGGCACTCATCACTTTTGACCCTTCTGCTTGGCGTTGACTGAGTACGGGCCGGACTTCCGGCCGTGGCAGAAAGGTTGCGCGCCGGACGTATCCCGTTCATGTCGCCAGTCGCCGGATTCGTTTCGCGCTTTTATCCGACGCCGCGCAACGCCGGCGTTGCGGAAACAATCCGGATACACAGCAAACGTCACCGCGATACCGACGGCGGCCAGGCTCCTACCCCACACACCCCAAGCAGGTATCCGGCAGGCATGGGCGCCTGCCGGGAAAGGGAGACCGCCATGACGCGCAAGCACGAGAGCATTCTCGAGACCATCGGCCAGACACCGGTCATTCGCATCAACCGTCTCGCCCCCGCCGGCGTGAATCTGTTCGTGAAGGCCGAGGCCTTCAACCCGATGGGGTCGGTCAAGGACCGCATGGCCCGGAACGTCATCGAGGTGGCCGAACGTACGGGTGCGTTGCGCCCGGGTCAGACCGTTGTGGAAGCCACCAGCGGCAATACCGGCATCGGCCTCGCCATGGTATGTGCCGCGAAGGGCTATCCCCTGGTCGTCACCATGGCGGAGAGCTTCAGCGTGGAACGCCGGCGGATCCTGCGCTTCCTCGGTGCGAAAGTAGTGCTGACACCGGCTGCCTTGAAAGGCACCGGCATGGTCGCCAAGGCCCGGGAACTCGCCGACACCCATGGCTGGTTCCTCGTCCGGCAGTTCGAGAACGAGGCGAATGCGGACGCACACTCACGCACCACAGGCATCGAGATTCTCGCCGCCTTCGAGGATGAGCCGCTGGATTTCTTCGTGACCGGCTACGGCACCGGCGGCACCCTGAAGGGCACCGCCCGCACGCTGCGGAAGTGGCGCCCGGAGATTCGCATCGTCGCCTGTGAACCGGACAACGCGCCTCTGCTAGGCAGTGGCACCGACCAGCAACGAGCGGCTGATGGCTCGCCCACCGCGAGCCACCCGAGCTTTCGACCGCACCTCATGCAGGGGTGGACGCCCGATTTCGTCCCCAAGCTCATCGAAGACGCGGTCAACCTGGGCCTGGTGGACCGTGTCGTCCCCGTGGGCGGCGATCGCGCGATGGAATGCGCGCGCGAGCTTGCCCGGCACGAAGGTATCTTCACCGGTATCTCCGGTGGCGCCACGTTTGCCGGCGCGCTGGATGTCGCCGCGAGCGCCCCCCGGGGCAGCACCATCCTATGCATGCTGCCCGATACCGGCGAACGTTACCTTTCGACGCCGTTATTCAGTGATATCCCTGCAGAAATGTCCGACGAGGAGCTGGAAATCGCGCAATCGACTCCGAACTATCGCTTCGACGTGCCTGCACCGGCACTGCCCGCTCAAACCGGCAACCAGACACCCCGGGAGGATCCGCAAGCGGCCGCCTTCGTCTCCGAAGTCGTCGCTGACATGAAGCAACCAGTGGTCATGTTCGCGCTTCAGTGGTGCGAATTCTGCTGGGCCGTGCGGAAATTCTTCAAGGCGCTGGGCGTGGCGTACCGCTCGGTGGACCTGGACTCCGTCGCCTACCAGCAGGACGACCTCGGTGGCCGCATTCGCGCGATGCTCGCCGAACGCACTGGCGCCCGCACGATTCCCCAGATCTTCATCGCCGGTGAACGCATCGGCGGCTGCACGGAGCTCTTCGATGCCTATTCCAACGGGCGACTGCATGGATTGCTGGCCCGCGCCGGCATCGACACAAGCACCGTCGAGCCGCTCGACCCGAGCACGTTCCTGCCCACATGGGTACATACACGCTGAAAGGCCACCGGGGACATCCGCGAGGGGCCGCACAATCATCGGCCGCCTGCAGCGGCCGATCTTGTATGTTGCCCCTGAAGGTTTTGCTAGCTTTTCGAGCCAGTTACTAATCTTCTCAGAAGTATTGTCATGCGTCAGCCGGTCTGTGCGCCGATGGGGCAAGGCGCGAGGCGCGCCGTGTAGCCGGGCTACATAAGCGGTGAGCAACGCAGATCCCATCGGCGCACAGACCGGCCCAAAGGGAGCGCTACACTTTGAAGACCTCGACCTGTTTCACCAGATCGCCGGCAGCCGTCTTCAGTTGCTCCGAATTCACTTCCAGCCCTTGAGCCGAGCCGGACGTTTCGTCCGCCAGGTTCTTAACCTCCAATACACTTTCGTTGATGCTCTCCACGGCGTTGGACTGTTCCTCCGTCGCCGTCGCCACCTGGGCGTTCATGTCGCGAATTCGATTGACGGACGCGACTATCATCTCGAGGATCTCGCTGGTCCGCGTCACCGTGTCATTGCTGGCGTTGACCCGGTTCATGCCTTCTTCGATGGCACTCGTGGTCTGATGCATTCCCTGACTCAGGCTGGCGATCATGCTTTCGATTTCGCCGGTGGACTCCTGGGTTCTCTGTGCCAGTGTCCGAACCTCGTCCGCAACCACCGCAAAGCCTCGTCCCGACTCGCCCGCCCTGGCAGATTCGATCGCCGCATTCAGCGCGAGCAGATTGGTCTGCTCAGCAATGCTCTTGATGACATCCAGCACGCCTTCGATCTGCCTGAAGTTCTGGGCCAGCTCATCGACCGACGACGACGTCTCGGTCATCTGTGTCAATAATTCGTGCATATTCTCCAGCGAGTCATTGACCACCTCCTTGCCCGACTCCACGTGGGTGTAAGCCTCATCGGCGACCGATGCCGCCTCGTTGGTGTTGCGAGCGACCTCCTCTAGCGCCGCGGACATCTCGTTGACCGCTGTGGCCACCATGTCGATCTCCCTGGCCTGTTTCCCCATGCGCTCGGAGGTACTGCCGGCGAACTCCCGCGTATGTGTGGCCGAGTCATCCACGTTCTTGGCGATCTTGACCGCTTCATTCACGAGATTACGAATCTTCGCCATCATCTTGTTGAATGACTGCCCCATCGTGGAGACCTCATCCCGTCCTCGGAGCGAGCTGACGCGGGTCAAATCCGCCTCACGCTCGACCGCTTCGATGGTCCCGGAGAGGTTGTCGATGGGAGCAGCTACCTTCTTGACAATGAACAGATAGCCGCAGATCGCGAGGATGCCGACACCGATCAGCAACGCCGTCAGTATGATCATCAGCCGGTTCACGGCACTCTTGGAATCAAGCACCTGCTGCTGGGAACGGTCTTCTAGCTCTACGAAGAACCGCTCTATGGGCTCCATTATTTTAGCCTTTTCCTTGTGGTACGCTATGTCGTGCATTATCTCCACAGCATGCTGCTGCCGACCGTTCGCTACCGATTCGAAGGCTTCCACTTCCGTGTTGACCAGCTTATCGGAATTGCTGTTTGCCTCCTTCAGCAACGCGAACTCTTCTTCCGTGAAACCTAGTTCTTTCATGGCATCCTGCAGTGCGACTCGCTCTCCATCCGGCTTGGGCTTGTCGCCGTAGTCGAGAACCAGGTCCCAATAGATCGTATGGTAACGTTCTGGCCGGGGTTTCTCGCCATTACGGATGGCCAACACGTCTTCGTACATCTTCTTGTAGCGCGGATCCCCCGTTACCACGTAGGTCCTGGCCAGGCGCGTCAGATCATCCGAGCTCTGTCTCAACTCGTCCGCTCTCTGGTACGAGAGATAACGAGTGTTGGCAGCTTCCTGAAACCCGCTGATTTCCTGCAACAGAACAAAGCTCACCGCGATCGATATACCGACGGCAACCACCATCAGCCCGAACACGACGACAAACACTTGCTTGACTTTCACGGCTTTCTCCTCCAGCGATCACGGCAACAGTTATTTTTGTGATTGTTGTTCTTTTTATCAGCAGACAGATCGGGCTATTCGGACAAAAAAAGCACTCGCACGACAGATGCGCGACACGTATGCGTCTGTCGGAGCTTCATTGGTGGGAAGCGGGCCGACGACGGCGGTCGTGACGGCGGGTTCACAGCGGCAGACTCGGATGGACAGGCACCTGGTGTGAGGTATGGAATCGTGCGTATCTCGCCCATGGCGGCTCCTCCCAAGTGTTCTTCCATTGGCGGCGGAGCACGCCTGGGTCCCTCCGATCGTTCTGCCCCTCTCCGTCTCGTTATCGGTCCGCAACGGCATGCCTTTAGCAGATAGCGGCAACCGCACAAACATTCCGACGAGCGGCATACGGAGTTCTCAAAATACGCACATCATTTATTTCATTATTGATCCCGAACGGCGCACCGTGAGTCCCCGTAACGGCGTTGCCTTCGGAACCCCAGTGCTCTACTGTTGGCGTGACAACGGGAGAGGGGTACAGCAAATATGGCTACGGAAAGCCGACCAACAGGGGCACACTGTACTGCGGTGGTGCTCATGCTCGTCGCGCTACTCGTCACGGGCGTCGCCTCGGCAGGGGTTTACAAGTGGGTGGATGAGGACGGGAACGTTCACTTCACCGATAAGCCGTCCGGCGGCCAGAGCGGGGAAGAAGTGGAGTTCGACGACATCAACTCCTACGAGGCTCCCTCGCTGGGTGAGATGCCCCAGTGGATTGACTCCAGGAATGACACCTCGGACCGCGTACCGGTGGTCATGTACGCGACGCAGTGGTGCCCCTACTGCAAGAAGGCCCGCCAGTACTTCAAGGACAACGATATCGCCTACACCGAGTACGACGTGGAGAACAGCCGGAAAGGCAAGCGCGATTACAAGCGCATGGGCGAACCGGGTGTGCCGATCATCTTCATCGGGGACACACGGATGAACGGATTCAGCGCCAGCCGCTTCGAGACGGTATACCGGCGGAAAACCGGCGACTGAGGTGACCGGCGACGCATCACCGGGCGGCTCCCCTGGCCTCCACGCGAAACCGGGGCGCGACGTGGATACGCTCGCCCCCCCTCATCCATCCGGCATATGGCCCAACCAGTCCCAGCGAATCGCATTGGAGGCTGACCTAATTGCCTGGGGTGATCTACCCCCGGATTTCGGTGATACCGTGCGACCTCAAGCCCAGGCAATCAGCACAAGGAGAACCACATGCTCAAGAAGGCAATGGCCGCTGTCGGCATTGGTAATACCCGCGTCGACACCATGCTGGACGACGACACCGTGACCGCCGGTGGTACGCTGGAGGGCGAGATCGTCATCCAGGGCGGTGAAGTGGCCCAGGATCTGGACGCGCTCGTTCTCGACCTGGGCAGCATCGCGGTACAGGAAGTCGATGACGAGGAGGTCCGGGTGCCCAAGACCTGGGCGTCGATGCGCATCGCCGAACCCATGACCGTCGAGCCGGGCGCACGTGAGGCGATCCCGTTCAACCTGACGGTGCCACTGCTAGCTCCCCTGTCCGTCGGCAACAAGCGCCCCAAGACCTGGGTCGCGACGCGCGCGGATATCGCCATGGCCATCGATCCGAGGGACACCGATCCGCTGCACGTAATGCCCGGCAAGATCCATCAGGCGGTCTTCGACGCAATGGACGCGATGGGATTCCGCCTCAAGGAGTCCGAGCTGGGCGTCTCGCGACTGAACCCCGTCACCGGTTGCGTACAGGAATTCGAGTTCAAGCCAGCCCCGGGCAGCGCCTTCAGCCATCTCGATGAGGCCGAGATCGCCTTCCTGCCGAGTCAGGGCGGCGCCATCGACCTGCTCATCCAGCGCGATACGAAAGCCCGCAGCCTCGGCTCGCTGATCGCCGAGCTGGCTGGCACCGACGAGCAGCACCACCGAGCCACGCTCGCCGGGGACGAAACGGCCGAGCAGGTTCAGGAGCTGCTAAACCGCGCGCTTGCCTGAGCCAACACACCGGACGATGCCCTAACGACGGACGCAACGCCCGGTGCTCTGGGCGTTGCCGTGAAGGACCTGGTGTCGAGCCCCTATATCCACACGTCGTCCTCGGCGGTCAGCTCGCCACCGGCATCCCCCGGATTACTAATCCGATCATTAGGTAGTCCGTTCTGAACAACCTGCTATGCCACGCCCTGCAGTGCGGGTTCGCGAGCCCAGTCGCAGATGGTGACA
>NZ_JBNAZM010000069.1:0-20001 GCF_051195215.1 Arhodomonas sp. AD133
GTGTGATAACGGCCTCAATGCCCCACGCGCCTTCCATTATCCCCCTGTTAGCCGCGCGACAGCGCGCCGCCGCATGGTGGGGCGGAGACTTTCAACGAGTATTGCCATGTCTCAGAGCCGTTGTGCGCCTGTGGGCAGCATTGCGCGTCGCTCATGTAAACCTTGCAACCCATCGCTCCTCGCGCCCCTGACCATCGAGGCCACTGACCCGGGATGTCGCAAGCCCATCGTGGTGGCATACCGTCGAGGCATATCGAAGCGAACAGGCGCGCTGACGAACACTGAGACATGGCAATACTCGTCGGACGGCTAGTAAATGCACTGCCCGCTCGTTTCCGACTTCCGGGGGAGACTTCGGACCTCTGGAGCTTGATCGTTGTGCCTCGTCGTTCACCGCGCGTCCTCCGTCTCCGGCAGATAGCGGGTGACGAATTCGTCGAGCGCCTGCAGGTAACGTTCCCGGGAGGTGTAGAAGGCGCCGTCGTGACCGCCGCGCAGCTCGAGCCATTGGCGCGGCCTCGGGGCGTTCCGGTACAGGCGTCGGCCGTGATCCAGCGGTACGATCTCGTCGTCGCGGCTATGAATGGCCATCACGGGTGACTCGACGCCGGCGAGCGCCGCCTCGGTGTCGTAGCGATGCTGCAGAAGCATGCGCACGGGGAAAACCGGATACTGCCGGGCAGCGATATCGGCCACCGACGTGAACGCCGATTCGATGATCAACGCGGCCGGTGATACCTCCGCCGCAAGGCGCGCCGCCACGGCAGCACCCAGCGAGCGACCGAAGATGACGATGCGCCGCGGCTCGATGCCCAGCGAGCCGGTGAGATACCGCCACGCCGCCCGCGCGTCGCGATACAGCCCCGCCTCGCCGGGGCGCCCTGTGCTACGTCCATAGCCGCGGTAGTCGACGATCATGACGGCGAGCCCCAGTCGATTGAATAGCTCGATGGACTCGAGCCGGTGCGAGATGTTGCCGGCGTTGCCATGGAAAAACAGCAAGACACCGCGGGCGTTATCCGCTGGCACGAACCAGCCGTGCAAACGCTCGCCGTCGTCGGTAGCGATGGTCACGGCCTGATAGCTCAACCCGCGCTCGGCCGGCGTGGCGACCAGCTCCCGCCCAGGCACGTGGGGCAGATGGATGAGCCGCCCCTGCATCGCCCACAGCACCCCGAGCACGACCCCATAAACCAGCAGCGCAACCGCCACGATCTTCGCAACCAATGCCATTGCCGACCTCTCGGTGAACACCGCTACCAGCACCCGGTTTCCGGGTAGTCCAGCCCCGAATGGTAGTCTTACTGGATTCTCCCCCGAAGTCAGCCGGTTGGTCAGAGCGCGCCTGGCGCCCGACACCGCGGGCGCACGGACCGGCTGACGCCGGCTGAAACCTCTGCGAAGATTGGCAACCCAACAACGGCATTTCGGCGGTTACATCGAGGTCGACCCATGATCGAGCGTCCGCTCACGGGAGAACCCCTGCCCCTTGACCTGGTCAACACTGAGTGGATGGAAAACGGCGAGCGCCAGGATGCGCTGGATACCGACGCGGGGATGCGGGCATGGCTCGCCGGGGTCGCACTGGCGGCACCGGAAGCAAGTGCCTACGCCGAATGCCGCCGCATGCTCTACCGCGCCCGCAAAGCCATTCGAACGCATCTGGAATCGCCGATGGATTGCGATTCGCTCAACGAAATCCTCGCTATGGGACGCATCCGGCGTCTTATCACTGCCGACGGCCCGGCCAGCGTTAGTGACGTGCCCGCGGCGTGGCGACCCGCCTGGGAAGCTGCCAGCGCGTATCTGGATCTCATTGCCGAGCATCCCTCCCGCATCAAGCGTTGCGAGCACCCGGACTGCATCCTCTACTTCCTGGATACCAGCAAGAACGGCTCACGACGCTGGTGCAGCATGCAGACGTGCGGCAATCGGGCGAAAGCACGCCGGTTCCAGGACCGATCACGTCACGGCTTCACCACCTCCGGCTGAGTCGCCGAGCCAGCGACGGGCGATACGCTGCGCCTGCGCATGGTCACGGCAATGGGTCAATAGACCGCGAGCTGTTCGGATGCCGGACCTGCGAAGCTTGACGATCTTCTCGGGAGACAGCCCCACGAGGATCATCGCGACCCGATGACGCCGCATATCGTCCACCAATGCACGCAGTGCGGCGATGGCCGTGGCATCGATGCTCGGCACGTCGTTCATGTCCACGATCACGACGCGAATGCCACGGTCCACCTCACGCAGCGA
This sequence comes from Arhodomonas sp. AD133, assembly GCF_051195215.1. NCBI lineage: Bacteria > Pseudomonadati > Pseudomonadota > Gammaproteobacteria > Chromatiales > Ectothiorhodospiraceae > Arhodomonas > Arhodomonas sp. AD133. Next base: position 2,257 of record NZ_JBNAZM010000069.1, read on the forward strand.
CGAGATGGCTTTGTCGGCAGCACCGAAGAACAACGGGCCATCGATGTCGTAGACCGCCACCGCCGACGGTAACCCAGTGCCGTAGGGCTCCGCCACGGCGGGCACGCGGGACGTTCGCGTCACCAGCGCCATACGCCGTATGAATAGCGCCGAAGCCAACCCAATGCCCACGGCAACCGCGACAACCATGTCGAAGATCACCGTCAGGCCGAAGCAGACCAACAGCACGGCCACATCCCCGGGCGGGGCCGAGCGCAGCGTGTGCAGAAAATGCCGGACTTCCGCCATATTCCAGGCGATGACAAACAAAAGGGCGGCGAGCGCTGCCATCGGCACGAGACTCAGCAAACCAGCCATGGCGACGATGGCCAGCAACACGACCATTGCATGCACCAGCGCCGCCACCGGCGAGCGCGCACCGCTGCGCACGTTGGTGGCGGTACGCGCTATCGCGGCCGTGGCGGTAATACCGCCGAAGAACGGCACGATCATGTTGCCCAGCCCCTGACCGACCAACTCCGCGTTGGGGTCGTGGCGGGTACGGGTCATACCGTCAGCGACAACGGCACAAAGCAGGGACTCGATGGCACCGAGCACGGCGATGGCGAGTGCCGGCCCAAGCAACGCCTGAATCAACTCCAAGTTCACCACCATGGGGCGGCCATCCGGGCCGGGTAACGTCCAGGGCAACGCGAACGCCGGTGCCACGGGGGGTATCCCCACGCCACTGCGCTCCGCAGTGGTCCACTCGAAGCGCGAGGCGATCGTGTCGATCTCCAACCCCGTGCCGCCGGCAAGGAAGTTGACGAGGTAGGCGACCAACGTGCCCGCGACCAAGCCAACCAGTGGCGCCGGGAGAGGCACCGGCAACCTCAGCCGTGGCCAGAGCAATAACACGGCGAGTGTCAGTACACCGACGCCGAGTTCCAGTGGATTCATGGTGGGCAACGACTGCCCGATGCGAACGAGGTTATCGACGTAATGCTCGCTCGGCGTACCGGCGCTCAGGCCGAGAAAGTCCGGCAGTTGCAACGTGGCGATGACCACCGCGATCCCGGCCGTAAAGCCGAGCACTACGGGATACGGGACGAGCTGGATCAGCGTCCCCAGCCCGGCAAGCCCCAGCACCACGAGGAATACCCCCGCCATGAGTGTCGCTATGAGCAGTCCCCCGAGCCCGTACTGCTGAACGATGGGAAAAAGAATGACCACAAACGCGGCTGTCGGCCCCGAGACGCTGTAACGCGAGCCGCCCGTCAACGCGATGACGGCACCGGCAACGATGGCCGTGTAAAGACCGTGCTGGGGCGCAACGCCGGTGGCGATCGCGAGCGCCATCGACAGCGGTACCGCCACCAGGCCAATCGTCAATCCGGCAAGAACATCACTACGCAAATCGGACAAGCCGTAACCCGAAGCCCACGCCCCCCGCAGGCCCGCGCCAACGCGGGGTATCGCTAAGGCACGCAGCCATTCGATCGGTGCACGCACGAGGTCTCCTTCTCACCACGACAACACAGGACGCGAAGGGCCAATGATAGCGTGCAAACCGAAAGCGTGCGCAACACCCGACGAATGAACACGAGGTCTCCGGCAAGGTCCTTCCGTGGTCAAGGTCGAAGCGACGTCGCAGCACTGGAGCGCGGGCCCCGATGGAGACCCCGTGCGTGGGCCGCTACGGCTTGCCTCGCGCTCCAGCCCCGCCGATGGTGACGGTCACGCGACCGCCTACGCTCGGGAGCCCGCCTGCTCCATGCCTGCTTGAACCACATTATCGACACGACGGCCCGGGACTCCGGCATAGCCCCCCGGCGGGGCTCGCTCGTACCCCGTAGGGATCATCAGGAGCATGAACCCAGTGATCAGTCCGCCTTCTCGCAGTTGACCATCCATCGCACGCCAAAGCGATCCACGGTCGTGCCGAATCGCCGCGCCCAGAACGTCTCCTCCATCGGCATCTCCACGTGCCCGCTTCCGGACAGAATGTCGAACAGGCGTTTCGCCTCGTCCGGATCGGCAACGCCCAGAACCAGATAGGCCCCCTGGATAGGCTGATGCGCATCAGTCACTGGACGATCCGACCCCATGATCCGGTAACCGCCCAAACTCAGGCACACGTGCATGATGCGCTCGTAAGCCTCGGCGGGAACCTTGTCGCGGGCCGACCCCTCGCCATAGGTCATCATCGTCTCGATACGGCCGCCCAGAGCCCGTTCGTAGAACTCGAAAGCCTCGCGGCAATCGCCGTCGAAGAAGAGATAGGTACTCACATCCATGGCATGCGCTCCTGAGCTGTGATGACACGTCGAACCGGGGATGCTCCCCTTCACGGAGGTAGTCGAATCACGGACGCGAGGATCGACACGGCGGCACGTCCCGGGGCGCAACGCAACCACCCGTCATCCGAGGCATCACCGACAGCGTCGCCGATACCAACCTTTGGGTCAGTCATCACCGCAACCAGCGAAAGGAGCGCTCCAGAAACGCCATGGCGTCGGTTTCGACGATCCGACCATGGGCGAGCACGATGCGCTCGGGCTGCCAGCTCTCGATGGCGCGCAGGCACTCGCGCGCCCTGCCCCGCCCGAACAGGAAACTCAGCCGCCAGTCGATGGGGGTACGACCATTCGGTGCGAGGATACCCGCGAACCGCGCGAGGCAGCGCTGCAGCCAACTGAGCGTGTCCGCGGGGAAATTCTCGATGAGATCGGTGACGATGAGCGTCCGGGAAGACCGGTGCAGAAACACCGCCTCTTCCATCGCCGGGGAACCGGTAAACAACAGTGAAGCGATGTCCTCGCTCCAAGGGTACTCACCATCGCGGGTGAGCAAACCGTCGAAGCTCAGATCGGTGCGCTTGCGCGCGAGCTCGCCGGTGCCGTAGAGCGCAGCATCCGGGTAGTGCTTCCGCCAGTCGTCGAGGAACAGGTGGTGGAGCCGATTGGGGGCGACCATATAGCGCACCGGACCCAACGTGGCCAACTCCGCCGCCAGGGCGTCGGTATAGCGGATCGGGCTGTGGACCCAGAGCTCGCCGTTGGCGAGCCGGGCGACGGTCATCCGGGTAGTGAACGGCAGGGTGAGAAACGACACCGGCTCGCCCTCGGCGATCCAGAAATTCTCGGTCAGTCTGCGCATGACGCTCCTTGTCCGGTGGGGTATACGTTGCCAGCAACCGCCTCTTATCCGCCATTCCCGTGCAATCCGTCAATGACCGCCATAGCCGGCGACACGCAGAAGGCACCTGAGACGTCCAACACCCACTCTTGACCTAAAGTTTACTTGAGATCCTATAACGGGCTCCACGCAATCGACACAAAAAGGGAGTAAGCGACAATGCGAGACAGGATCCGGCTCGCCGTCATCTACGGCAGCACGCGTGAGGGCCGCTTCTGCGACGTCATCACTCAGTGGGTACTGGCCCAGCTCGGACAGCGGGAAGACTTCACCGTGGACGTCATCGACCCCGCGGGGCGCAGCGAATCGAGCCGGCCGTGGCAGGCCGGCCACGCCTCGTGGCGCGACCGCCTCGACGCCGCGGATGCCTTCATCGTGGTCACCCCGGAGTACAACCACTCCTATCCCGCGGCGCTGAAGTCGTTCGTCGACGGATTCAAACAGGAATGGGCGGCAAAGCCCGTGGCGTTCGTCTCGTACGGGGGGCTCTCCGGCGGCATTCGCGCCGTGGAACATCTGCGTACGGTGTTCGCCGAGCTCCACGCAGTCGGCATACGCGACAGCGTCCCCTTCCTCAACGCCTGGGACCAGTTCCGGCAGGACGGCACGCTGCGCGCGCCCGAACGCGCCGAACGTGCCATGGCGACAATGCTCGCGCGCCTCGCCTGGTGGGGGAAGGCACTGCGGGACGGTCGCTTGGCCAGTGACTACGCGGAGGCCACGGCATGAGCGCTTCCAGCACCGAAACTCAAGACGTGGCCGGCGCCCGGATGCTGGTGCTCGGTCGCAGGCCCGAGGTCATGGAGACCGTCCTCGACGAGCTCAACGAGCTCGGTATCGCCGCGCATGGCTCGACGGATCCGGACAACGCACCGGCGGCCTACGATGCCAGCGCCTTCGACCTGATCGCCCTCGGCGGGGGTCTCTCCGGTGCGCCCGGCAGACGCCTAAAGGCGCAATTCACCCGGCAACACCCGGAGGCACAATTTCTCGATACGTTCGCCCCACGAGCCGTGCACGAAATAGTGGCGGCACTCTCCGGCGCAAGCCAGACACCGCAGGTGGACCTCGATGCCTACTGCGCACGGATCGGCTACGACGGTCCGCGGGAGCCAACGCTCGCGACGCTGCATGCGCTGCAGGCACTGCACCCGGCGGCCATTCCTTTCGAGGCGGTTGATGTCCTGCTCGACCGCGGTATCGATCTCTCGCCCACCGCCGTCGATGCCAAGCTCATCGGCGCCGGCCGGGGCGGCTACTGTTTCGAGCACAACGGCCTGCTCAAACGGGTTCTCACGGCAATGGGCTTTCACGTCGAAGGCCTGCTGGCCCGCGTGCGCTGGCTGGCACCGGCCGGTACCAGCCCCGGCCCCCGCACGCACATGGCGCTGAGGGTGACGGTCGACGACGTTCCCTGGCTCGTGGATGTGGGATTCGGTGCATGCGTGCCCACGGCACCGCTGCGCATGGACACCACGTCACCTCAACCCACGCAGCACGAGACATTCCGGGTGATTCCGTTCGGTCACGACATCATGGTGCAGGCGCGGGTCAACGACCGGTGGCGGCCCATGTATCAGCTCTCGCCGGAGGCGCAGCTCGACGAGGACTACGAGCCGGCGAACTGGTATACGTCGCAACACCCCTCGTCCCATTTCCGCGACACGCTCATGGTGGCACGCACCACGCCGACGGCACGCTTCACCCTGCAGCAGGGCAAGTTCACGATGCGCCGGCCCGACGGCCGTGTCGAACGGGCCATCCTCGATGCCGACGGAATCGAGGACGTGCTGCACGAGACCTTCGGCCTGCCCGTTGAGCGCGGATGGCGGGCCGTCATCGAAGGCGCCGCCGCGGCGCAGGCTCGGTCGGCTGCCACCACCACCGTAAGCGAGGGGCGATCCGTCGGTGCGACCGAATGACGCACCCGACTCACGCGGGCGCTGTGGCTAGATCGCCACAGTGCCGGCGTGGATGCCTTCCGGCCTGCGCGGCAATACCTGCCATTGCCTGGCGAAGCCCTACCCGAAACGTGACAGGTTCGTGACGCCTGCCCTATCCTTCGCGCGCCAACCGTTTCGCTTAATCTTTCAGGGAGACGACGCATTGAGCGACGACTTCAACGACGTCCAGCGCAGCTATGGACGCTGCCTCGCGGCAGGGAGCTTCATCGACCGTTTCTACGACATCCTCATGGCCAGCAACGAGGATGTCCGCCGGTCATTCGCGAGAACCAACTTCGGCCACCAGCGCCGGGCACTGCGCCGCGGCATTACCACCGCCATTCTCTATGCGGCCGGCGATGAGCTGGTCAGCCGTACCGTCGAGACCATGGCCGAAGTCCACAGCCGCAAAGGCCGGGCTCCGGTGGAGCCCGCCCTGTACGGATACTGGATGGAGAGCATGGTCCAGGCGGTCAGGGAATACGACAGCGCCTTCGACCATCAGCTCGAAGCTCGCTGGCGCCGTGCTCTACAGCCAGTCATCGACACTTTCATCGAACGCTACTAACCCGCTCTCGCTGGCGCCGCCGACTACGCGGCGCCCCCACCTGCCGCCCCACGCATCCTCCTCCTGCATCCGCCGACACCGCTGTCGACGCCTCCGCCCGCGCAGGGCATAGCCGATCATGACGACCCAGTCACCTCGGTTGATCCACGTCAAGTTTGGCCCCGGCAGCGTTACTTAGCATGGCATCAACGCTGTAACGGCAACCGGCTCTCGAAATCGCCAACTCAAACAGGAGAAGCCCAATGGCCAGATCCCTCTCGACCACGGCATACGCCATAGCTATCGCCGCTGCGTTCGGTGCCGCCGGAACCGCCCAGGCCGCGAGCGCGGGCGACTGGATCGTACGCGGTGGCCTGACCACCGTGTCCCCCAACGAGGACACCAACGGCGTGGACGGCGAGCTCGGCGCCGCGCTCACCGGCACCGAAGTGGCGGTGGATTCCGACACCCAGCTCGGCGCCACCGTCGGCTACATGATTACCGATCGCTTCGCGGTCGAGCTGCTCGGCGCGACGCCGTTCACCCACGACCTCTCCCTCGACGGCGGCGCGCTCGACGGCGCCGACCTCGCCGAAATCAAGCACCTGCCGCCGACGCTGAGCCTGCAGTACCATTTCGACACGGGCTCCGCGTTTCGGCCCTACGTTGGTGCCGGCCTGAACTACACGCTGTTCTTCTCCGAAGACGTCGATTCGGACGCCAAAGCCGCCGGTGTCACCGACGTCGAGCTCGATGACTCGGTCGGACTCGCCGCACAGCTCGGTGTGGACTACGAGCTCGGCAACCGCTGGCTCATCAATGCCGATGTGCGTTATCTGCAAATCGACACGACCGCCGAAGTGAGCACCGCCACCGGCAGCACGGATGTCGACGTCGATATCGACCCCTGGGTGTACACCATCGCCGTGGGCTATCGCTTCTAGATCCGGCCCAAGACCAGCGCGAGCGGCCAACCGCGGTCCCGGCCGATCAGGTCACCCGGCGCCGCTCGCCCCGCCGCCCGTGCCGAATACACCACCAGCCCCGATCGATGCTTCTTATGCGAAGGGATATCGCGTATAGTACGCGTTTGCCCGTTTTTGGGGCTTTCCTTCTGCTTAGGTATCCGCGCTCTTGAATCCCGATTCCGACTCCCCGATCAGCTTCTCGTCGCTGGGCCTTAGTGCCCCTGTTCTTCAGGCTCTGCAGAATGCGGGCTACGAAGTGCCCACGCCGATCCAGGCCCAGAGCATCCCACCGCTGCTCGCCGGGCACGATCTGCTCGGGCAGGCCCAGACCGGCACGGGTAAGACCGCCGCGTTCGCGCTGCCCCTGCTCTCACGGCTGGACGTGTCGAGCTCGCACACGCAGCTGTTGGTGCTCGCACCCACGCGTGAGCTCGCCATCCAGGTAGCCGAGGCCTTCCAGACCTATGCCCGGCAGCTGCCGGACTTCCACGTGCTGCCCATCTACGGTGGCCAGGACTACGGCGTGCAGCTCAAGCAGCTTCGCCGCGGCGCGCAAGTGGTGGTAGGTACACCCGGGCGGGTCATGGATCACATGCGCCGGGGGACGTTGCGGGTCGATGACCTGAGCGCGCTCGTCCTCGACGAAGCGGACGAAATGCTGCGCATGGGGTTCATCGACGACGTCGAATGGATCCTGGAGCAGACCCCGGCGAACCGCCAGGTGGCACTTTTCTCGGCAACCATGCCCAATGCCGTCAAACGGGTCGCACACAAGCACCTCCAGTCGCCTGAGGAAGTGCGAATCGCCGCGACCAGCTCCACGGCGGAGACCATCCGTCAGCGTTACTGGTCAGTAAGCGGGCTGCACAAGCTCGACGCGCTGACGCGGCTGCTCGAGGCCGAGCCCATCGACGGCATGCTCGTGTTCGTGCGCACCAAGAACGCCACCGTAGAGCTCGCCGAAAAGCTCACGGCCCGCGGCTTCAGCGCCGAGGCGCTCAATGGCGACATCCCGCAGAACCTTCGCGAGCGCACTGTCGAACGCCTCAAGCGCGGGAAATCGGACATCGTCGTCGCCACCGACGTGGCCGCCCGCGGCCTGGACGTCGAACGCATCAGCCACGTACTGAACTACGACATCCCCTACGACCCGGAAGCCTACGTCCACCGCATCGGCCGAACCGGCCGGGCCGGACGCAGCGGCGAGGCGATTCTCTTCGTCGCCCCCCGGGAACGGCGGATGTTGCGCACGATCGAGCGGGCGACCCGGCAGCGCATCGAACCCATGCGCCTGCCGAGCGCGGATACCGTCAACGAGCAGCGTGTCGCCCGTTTCAAAGAGCAGATCGGCGAGGCACTCGCCAACGCGGATCTCGGAATCTTCCGTCAGCTCATCGGTGAGTACGAGCAGGAGAGCGACGCTGATCCCCTGGATATCGCCGCCGCGCTCGCTCACCTGGCCCAGGGCGATACACCGTTCCTGTTGAGCGAGCCCCCCGCACGCCCGGAAAAGTCACACGACGATTCACGCCAGCGCCGCGGACCGAGCGACCAGCCCCGTCCACTGAAGGGGAATCCCGACGTCATCATGACGCGGTACCGGGTCGGCGTCGGCCGCCGCGACGGGGTCAAGGCGGGCAACCTGGTCGGGGCGATCGCCAACGAGGGCAAGATCGACAGCGCCTTTATCGGCGCCATCGATATCCACCACGACTACGCCACTGTCGACCTGCCCCAGGACCTCCCCGGTCCGGCGCTCACCAAGCTCCGTGGAACCTGGGTCTGCGGCAAACGGCTCGACATCCAGCCGCTTGGTGAGGCTGCGCCGGCCCGCAAGCAAGGCAGGCGACGTCGCGACTGACCCGGGTACCGATCGTCTCAGACGTATTGCCATGCGTCAGCCAGTCCGTGCACCGATGGGGCAAGACGCGCGGAGCGCCGTGTAGCCGCGGGCTTCATAAGCGACGAGCAACACCGAGCCATCGGCGCACACGGCCACTGGGGCCTGGCAATACCTGCGAAAAGGTTAGTAAACGCCCACTGCTGCGGAATGCGGCAGTACCACCCCCATGAGCACCGCCGCGTAGTGGCAGCCCGCCGCCGCGATGACCATCGCGTGCCAGATCACCGTGTGGTAAGGCAGCCGAGACAGGACGAAAACCAGAATCCCCAGCGTATAGAGGATGCCGCCGGCCACCAGCAGCACCAGCGGTGGCAGCGGCAGACGGTTGACCAGAGGCTCCAGGGCCGGAAGCACGCTCCACCCCATGAGCAGGTAGAGCCCGATGGCCGGTGTGTAGCCAAGCCGGCCGACCAGCTTGAGGCCAGCGCCCAGCAGGGCCACTGTCCACACGAAAACCAGCAACCCCCAGCCCCATGGGCCGGCAAGCACGGTCAGAGTGAACGGTGTGTAGGTGCCGGCGATCATAAGAAAGATCGCGGCGTGATCGAAACGCTCGCGCAACTCCAGGTTCCGCGAGCGCTCGGATCGGTCGTGATTGGCGAGCGCCGAGGCCACCAGCATGGTCAACAGCCCAACGCCGTAAAGCGCCACGCCCACGAACAGTGTGAAATTCCGTCGCCCGGCGGCGAGCCATAGCAATACGGCCACCCCAACGACGGCCACCGCAATACCCAAGCGGTGAATGACGCGGTCGGCAAGCTCCTCACCGGCGCTGTATTCCCTGCTGGACAGTGGCACTCGTTCCCTCCCGATCGATCCGATTCGCCGACGTGCGCAGCGCGCAGCCGGCGCGCATCGTAACGCAAGCGCTTGCCGCCTCGCGACGGGCCGACACGGACTATCCCGCCGGTCGTGCGCCGGCGTCACGTACGGGTCATACTGGAGCGCTCGTGAGCAACGGACTGTTCGGCATGCGCGCCCGCCTGATCATTATCATCGCCTTGTTCTGCCCGCTTTTCGCGGTATTCGGCGGCGCCGGCTGGATGCTCTGGTATCCGTGGCGGAATCGGGGCGTGGTGGACATCGTGGACCTCATGTTGTGCTACCTGACCGCCACGAACTGCATGAATACGAGCGGCTACGGCTCCACCGGACTCAGCCTGGGCGAGTTGCTGGCGCGCAACGCGATCGTCTTCGGCGTATGGGTCACTTACCTGGCTGCGGCCTATACTAACCTTTTCGAAAGTATTGCCAGGCTTCAGTGGCCGAGTGCGCCGTTGTGGCAAGGCGCGAGGAGCGACGTGTAGCAAGGCCTACATGAGCGACGAGCAACGCGGTCCACAACGGCGCACTCGGCCACCCGCAGGGCGCCACTGCGCGGCGCCTCGGCAGCGTTGCGCTCGCTTGACGTGAGCCTCGCCACGCCGGCGCTCCCGCGCCTTGCCGAGACACCACGCAGTGGCGCTGAAGCCTGGCAATACTTTCGAAAAGGTTAGTAACTTCGTGGTTGCACGCGCGCTATGGCGCCGGATGCTGGGGCTGTTCCTCGCCATCCTGCTGCCCCTGACAGCCTTCGCGCTGATAACGCTCGTCATCTTCCTGTCCACTGCGAGCTTTGGTTGAGCCGCGATGCGCTATTTCCTGCTTGCATGCACGGCCGTGGCGGCACTCACCGGCGTGGCCGACTACCGGTATATCAGTGCCGTACGCGCCGTATACACGATCAATCGCCAGGCGTTCGCCGAAACCCTGCATGAGGGCATCACCGGCGATGACCCGCGCATGGCGCATCGGCTGCGTGGCCTCGACATCGTACCGGGCGCGCACGCCGGTCAGCTCAGCCTGGCACTCGACGTGCGCCTGATCGATTTCTTCGGCGGCCCCGATGGCTGGTATACCGCGAGGCTGACCGTGGACGTGGATACGTCGATATACGGGCGTTCGCTGATTTTCGAACGCCCGTGTCTGCGCACGGCGGAGCACGATATCGACGTACCCATGGGCCCCGGGGTCGAAGCACGGGTCCTGGAGACAGCCATCCGACACGTTCTGGGCGGTCACCGCAGCATCCGTCTCCCAGCGGAGGCATTCGAGCGGGGCAAGGCTTACCGCTTCAAGCGCCGGCTCGGCCACGCGGCGGTCGGCGACGAATCGGTCCGCTTGTCCATCGGACTACGCGACAGCCGTCGACCGGCGCCGTCATCCCCCGTGGGCGGTGAGTGCGCCAGCGGGGGCTGAGAGGCTCAGTCCATCTGCACCAGATCGCGGTAGGCGTGCCACGTCGCGTGGCCGAGCAACGGCATTGTCACGATCAGGCCGAGCAGCAGCAACACCACGCCGGCGAGCGACAGCGCGGCAATCATGCCAGCCCACAGGAGCATCGCTCGAGGGTTCGCCAGCACGACACGAACGCTGGTTACGACAGCGGTCACCACGTCCACCCGTCGGTCGAGCATCATCGGCACGGAGATAACGCTCATCGCGAACACAACCGCGGCGACGACCGCGCCCAACGCCACATACGCCAACAGAAACGAGAACCGGTCCCCAATGAGGAACAGCCACCCGCTGAACGCCTCCATGGTGGGCACGTCGCGCCCGTAGAAAAGGGCGAACAGGATCGCCGACAGCCTCTCCCAGAACACGAACGCGAACGCCAGGAAAGCGGCGAACAGGCCAATGGATTCCACGTTCTCCCGCCACGATCGCACGGCATCGCCCAGCGTGGGCCGTTCGTGCTGCTCCAGGCGACGGCTTATCTGGTACAGGCCCAATGCGAGAAACGGCGCCAGCAGGAAGAACCCCGAGATCGCCGCCGTCACCAGATACGGCCGCGGTGCCGCCACACCGACGATGATGAACCCCAGCACCGAAAACACGATCCCGAAGAATGCGCTTACCGGCCGCGCCCGATCGAAATCCCGCCAACCGGCAGCGAGCCATTGCCAGGGCCGGGAAGCCTCGACGAGGTGGATACGGATATTCGGAAATCCGGGAACAGGGCGGGTGACATGCTCCATGGCCGTGACCCCCAGAAGAAGTGGCCTCACGCAGTCAGTGTAGTACGCCACATGCCAGTCCGCCTTCGGTCGTTCGAGCGCGGGCGGGGGTAGCGGCTGACGGGTTGTCCCACGGGGATGCACGCCGCTGGGAAACATCGCGCGTGAGGGCTGATACGCTTCGTTGACCCTGACCTCGCGTGAGGGTCTAGCCTGCATACGCGCGTGCACACAGGAGCTGATCGATGCGGTTGAAGATTGGTGAGCTGGCCCGACGCAGTGGCCTTACGGTGCGAACCCTGCGCCACTATGACGACATCGGTCTGCTCACGCCATCGTCGCGCTCGCACGCCGGCTATCGGCTTTATGCCAAGGCGGACATCGCCCGCCTTCATCGAATTCAGGCATTACGCCGGCTGGGCATCTCACTGGCGGACATCCGTGCCGTTCTCGAAGCGGACGAGATTTCACTGCCAGCACTCATCGATCAACAAATCCGCGACCTGGACGCACGCATCGAACGATCGATGCAGCTACGCGAGCGGCTGATTCAGCTCAGGGATCAGATCGACGCCGGCGGTGATCCCGAACCCGACGAATGGCTAACGACCCTGGAGCTAATGAATGTGTACGAGCAGTATTTCTCCAGGGAAGAGCTCAAGAAGCTGCCCATCTATCACGCCGACGAATCCCGGGCGCGCGAGTGGGCATCCCTCGCCGACGAGGCTCGGATATTGATCGACCGGGGCGTGCCGCCGCAAAGCGCCGAAGCCCGGACGCTCGCCCGTCGATGGATGCGAATGCTGGAAGCTGACACGGCCAGACACCCGAGGCTACTGCACAAGCTCGATGCGATGCACCGCAACGAGCCGACAATGCAGAGGCGTATCGGTATAGCCCCCCGGACGAGCGACTACGTGCTGGAAGCATTCGCCGAAACGAAGCTAGCGATCTTCCAGCGGTATCTCACTTCGGAAGAATACGCCTTCGTGCGCGAGCGTTACGCGGCTCAGATGAAACGATGGCCGTCGCTGCTCGCCGAGCTGCGCGAAGAGATGGAACAGGGTGCGGAGCCTGACTCCGCGGAAGTGCTCCGCCTCGCGCAGCGGTGGCTGGATCTCTTTCGCGCCTACGCCGGAGACGACCCGGAAACCCACCGCAAGTTGCGAGCGGCCATGGAAAACGAACCGGAGCTCAGCGAAGGCTCCTGGTTGGACGAGGACACCAGAGGGTTTCTCAATAAAGCGGTCAACGCGTTGGTGTCCCTCGACGAAAGCTCATCGCCTCCCTGAGGACGCAGTGACCGATTCGCGTCTGCCATGCGGGCATTCCGGCTGGTCACAGCCATGTGAAGCAGCGGCTCGGCGGGAGCGGGCCCCGCCACGACCGCGTTGCCAATGGCCATTCATCGCCCGGCGAGCAACTTGTCCAGGTGCCGGGCGAACGCTCTGCGATCCGCCTGGCTGAGTGCCGGAGGACCTCCGGTATCGACACCGCTCGCGCGCAGCGTCTCCATGAAGTCACGCATGGTCAGCCGCGCACGCACATTGTCAGCGGTGAAACGCTCGCCACGTGGACTCAGGGCTTCGCCACCCTTCTCGATCACCTCCGCGGCGAGCGGGATATCGCCAGTGATGACGAGGTCACCTGCCGATACGCGCTTGACGATCTCGTTGTCGGCGACATCGAAACCGGACGCAACCTGCATGGCGTCGATATACGGCGACCGCGGCACCCGCAGTGGCTGATTCGCCACCAGCGTGACCGGCACCTCAGTCCGTTCGGCCGCCCGGAAAAGAATCTCCCTGATCACCCCCGGACAGGCGTCGGCATCCACCCAGATCTTCATGAAACTCCCATGGCCGCACGAACCACCCTATACACCGACGCAAGCATACGGTACCCAGGCGACAACCGTACCGTGGCCATTGTCCTCGGGCCGGCGCAGCTACCCAAGACAAGGGCGACTTTCGCGGCGGTTCGCGGCAAGCAACTCGCGCGTCGCGGTCCCTGGCTGGGCCTGCCGCCGCGCGGATTGATAAATGACGTCGACGAGCAATTCATAGCGTTCCGTGGCCATCCCCGTGGCCGCTACCCGGTACGCGACATCCCCCGTACGCCACGCCGTCAGACGTGTACCATTCAATGTGGTCCGCTCGGGGGCGTCCGACAAGGCGGCTTTGCCGGCCCGGGATACGAAAACGCTGAGCCGGCAGCCGCGGGTTCCGGTATAGCCGAGATGCAGCGTGGACCCGAGAGGCGACAGCTCGACCCATTCCCCGCGAACCAGGCGCAAACGGGCGGAATCCAGCTCGGGTACCAATACGCCGCCCTCGAACCCCGATCGACGCGGCAGCGCGGCGTTGCTCAGCCTGCCGGCAACACCCTCCGTGGCGGTTCCGCCTTCGGCCCAGCGCTCATGCACCTTCACGATGGCGATCCCAGGGTCACTGTAGCGGGCCCGAAACGGAGCCAACGCGGTCACGGCCACGAAGGCGACCGCCAACAACGACGCCACGACAAAGGACGGCCACGCGCGCCAGCGCCACGCCGCGCCACCCTCGGCCCGGCGCTCGTATAGCGCCATCTTCCGCGCGTAAAGCACCTCGAGTTGCGCACGGGTTGCCGCGTCCCGCTCCACCTGGGCTTCCACACGGAAACGGTCGGCGCTCGAGAGCGCACCGTCGACGTACGCGCTGAGTGTCTCCCAATCGATGCGGGACGAGCGTTGGTGCTCCTTCACCGCCGTGCTCTCCAATTCGCTGCCGATGCACTGCCGGCTTCCGGACCCGGTGCCTCATCCGGCGACCACCGCGCTCATTCAACGGCAGATGCGCGCCCCGCCCGGCAACGGAACGCCGACGTCTACCTGCGTACGTGTACCCGACGACGTGCACGAGCACAAGTGTCGCCGGACACCTAGCCCACGCACGGAGCGACGAAGCCCCGCCCCGACGAACATTCACCGTCTGCGCTCAGCTCCCCATCCCTGCGGCGATCCGAGCCAACCCGCGCTCATCCCGCAACTCGACCAGTCCGCGCTCCAGGTGCACGAGCTGCTGGCGCTCGAACTGCTTGAGCAGGCGGCTGATCACCTCACGGGCAGTACCGAGCTCCACTGCCAGGGCCTGGTGAGTCGTCGCGAGCACACCCTGGCTCTGACGGCTGATCAGGTGATCCGCGAGACGCTGATCGAGGCGCCCGAAAGCGACCTCTTCGACGACGAGCATCAGTGTCTGCAGGCGCTCACCGTAGCTGCGCAGCACCGCCGCACGAAACCCCGGTGCCTCCGCCATGAGCGTGTCGAACACGGCGGCGGGCACGACGAGCACGCTCGCCCCGGTCTCGACGATGGCCTCGGCCCGGTAGGCCGCGCCGGCGAGCAGGCAGGATACCGACAGCGTGCACAGCTCCCCCGCTGCGATTCGATAGAGCACGATCTCGTTGCCGGAGGCACCGATCATCTGAACGCGTATCTCGCCGTCCACCACCAACGGCAAACCTTCGCAGCGCTGCCCCGGCGCGAATACCCGCTCGCCCGGCGCCAGGGTCATCCGTGGGCTGCGAGCCATGAGAGCCGCCCGCTGGTCCGCGCTCAGTGGTTCGAGGGCAGGATGAATCGCCACGCCGTTCATCGTCCGGCTCCCACGTCGTTGTGCATCGTCACTGTCACTCCCTCCTGTGTGACTTCATCACTGACCCCGGACGGCCACGGTAGTGAACTGATATCACTTCCCACGACACGAGGAGATCGCCATGTTCTCGCCCAATATCGGATCCGTCGATCGCGCCGTTCGAGCCGTTGCCGGTATCGCCCTCATCGCTGCCGCCGTGCTTGGCGACGGCATGGCCTGGGGCTGGATCGGTCTGATTCCGCTGGCGACAGCGGTCGTGAGCTTCTGCCCGGCGTACCGCCTGCTGGGCTGGCGCACCTGCAAACTGCGCCAGAGCACCGGGTCGTCACGGTAAGGAACCAGCGCCGCCGGGAAACAGACGCTACACGATCGCGAACGCCATGGACTTGCGCGGAATCAAGCACACGCTTACGCGCCCGCAAAGCGGGCGCTCACGAATACTAGTCTTCTCAGAGGTATTGCCATGGGTCAGAGCGCCACAGCGGTTCGGGGGCAAGGCGCGCCTCGCGCCTTGCCCCATCGGCGAACAGAGCGGCTGACGCATGACAATCGCTCCGAGAAGATCAGTAACGCCGCACCCTCTCCCGGTAACGGCGATAGGCGTCGCCGAACTTCGCCTCCAGATGGCGTTCCTCACGCCGGATCACGCCGTAATGCATGACGGCGAGCAGGGGCACGAGGAAAACCACGCCCCAGAGGCTGTTCACCATGGCGCTCAACCCCAGGAACACGAGGTACAGTCCCACGTAAAGCGGATTTCGCGACACCGCGAATGCGCCGGTAGACACGACGGTACGGGTGGCGCGATAGGGGTTGATGGGCGTGCGAGCCTTGCGCAGGGAATAGGCGCCCCAGACATTCAATGCCACCCCCGCCAATAGCAAAGCCACTCCGCCCCACGTCATTGCCGGATGGTCGAGTATCGGCACCGGCCACAGCCAGTGGCCGGCCAGTACAGCGGCGAAAGCCGCAACGTAAATCAGCGGCGGCGGCGCGACCACGCCGGCGTGACTGTTTTGCGTCGTTTCCGGACGGTCGTCCGATGTCGCCATGGCACGGTACTCCTGATGCGACGATTGCGCGCTGCAATACGGCCGCGACAGCGGACCGTCGTCACGTCACAAGGCTACACCACCCCGCCGAGTCACCACATGCGGTCGTTCACCGCAGACCAGACACCGCGCCCGTGCGCGAAGGCGTTCTCTGGCGACGCCATTTTCCCGCTCAACACCTGCCACACCCCCTATGCTTGTCGATAGGCACCCACTGATTACCGGTGCGAGACCATGACGAATCGTCTCCTTTCACTGGCCGGCGCGTGCATCGCGCTCATGAGCATCAACACCCTGGCCGCCGCACCCACCGCCGAGCGCGCGTTGAGCGACTACGTCGACACGCCCGACGAGAGCTACCGGTGGGAGGTCAAGCGCCGGGGGACGCTGCTGGGCGTGGACTACGCGCTACTGCATCTGGTCTCGCAGCGCTGGCAGGGCACCACGTGGCGACATCAACTCTGGTTGATCGACCCCACGGACGGCGCCGGCGACCGTCATGCACTGCTGTTCATCAGTGGCGGCCGCTGGCCCCGGCAAGGCGAGCCTTCGACCGAGCTTCCGTCGGACGCCCCGCTGTTCGCCGCCATCGCCCGCCGGATGAATGCCCCGGTTGCAGTGCTCCGGCACGTGCCCTTTCAGCCTCTGTTCGACGGGCTGACAGAGGACGAGCTCATCGCCGCGACGTTCGCCCGTTTCCTGCGGTCGCCGCGGGAGGCGCAATGGCCGGCGCTGCTGCCCATGGTCAACAGTGCGATCCGCGCCATGGACGCAGTCCAGGCATTCAGCCGCGAATGGGCTCAACCGATCGAGACATTCACGGTCACGGGCGCCTCCAAGCGTGGCTGGACCACGTGGTTGACCGCAGCCGTGGACGAGCGCGTCCGCGCCCTCGCCCCGATGGTGTTCGATGTGCTCAACATGGGTCCGCAGTTGCGCCACCAGCGCGAGGTCTGGGGCGAGCTCTCACCCAAGCTCCACGACTATGTTGCCCTCGGTCTCGACCGACAGCTCGATACGGAGGCCGGAAGGAAACTGCAAAGCATCGTCGACCCCTATCACTACCGCGGTAGCATCACCCAGCCCAAGCTGGTGGTACTCGGTACCAACGATGACTACTGGCCAGTCGACGCGCTGAACTTGTACTGGACGGAGCTCGCAGAACCCCGTTACGTGCTGTATCTGCCCAACCAGGGCCATCACCTCCGCGACTACGCCCGCCTGCTGCCAACGCTGGACGCGTTCCACCGGCACATCGCCCGCGGCCTGCCGCTGCCAGAGCTCGACTGGACATTCGCCCGACAGGCCGGGGCACTCACCCTCAGAGTCACCGCCAAGCCCACGCCAGTGAACGCACGCGTGTGGAGCGCGCGGGCGAGCAAGCGGGACTTCCGCGAGGTGCACTGGGTCGCCAGTCCGATGCACCGGCGAGACGGTGCCTACCTGTCGAGACTCGGGTGGTCGTATACCAATTTTCGAAATAACTCGGGCCGATCCCGTTGCCATGCCTTGAGGGTCTGC
>NZ_JBNAZM010000070.1:0-19622 GCF_051195215.1 Arhodomonas sp. AD133
GGCGACCGGGTGCGCTGGCGCGCGGACGGCCAGCTCGAGTACCTGGGGCGGCTCGACCACCAGGTCAAGATCCGCGGTTTCCGCATCGAGCCCGGTGAGATCGAGGCCTGTGCCCGGCGTGTCGCCGGTGTGCGGGACGTGGCGGTGGTGGCTCATGATGGCCCTGCCGCCCGTCAGCTCGTGGGCTACGTCGTGCCAGCCGACGACGAGCAACCCGCCGCCGTGGCGGCGCGCGTCAAGCGCGAGCTCGGCGAGCGACTGCCAGCGTACATGGTGCCGGCCCAGGTGGTGCCGTTGGCAAGCCTGCCGCGCCTGGTCAGCGGCAAGCTCGACGCCGCCGCGCTGCCGGCGCCGCCTTCGCCCGAAAGCCGCGCCGTTGAGCCCCCCTCGACGCTGCGGGCGCGCCGGCTCGCGGCCATCTGGCAGGAGGTGCTCGGTATCGAGTGTGTCGGCGAAACCGATAACTTCTTCGAACTGGGCGGGGATTCGCTGCTCAGCCTCAAGGTGATCACCCGTGTCCGGCAGCTGGACGATCCGGGGCTACGCTTCACCCTGCGTGAGCTGATGCACAAGCCCACCATCGCGGCGCTGCTGGGGCTCGAGTCCCGCCGAAGCCAGCGGGCCGACGGACTGGTACCGCTCAACGGTGACGGCGGCGACGGGGGGCCGCTTTTCTGCATTCACGGCGTCATGGGCACGATCTACGATTACCAGCCGCTCGCCCGCCGTCTGCAGGGTGTGCGCACGGTCTACGGCGTACCTTGCCGGATGCTCGCCGATCCGGACCACGAGGACGTGTCGCTGACGCAAATGGCCGCCGATTACTGCGACATGATCCGCAGCGTCCAGCCCGACGGCCCGTACCACCTGCTCGGCTGGTCACTCGGAGGCAGCCTTGCGGCGCTGGTGGCGGCGAAGCTGGAGGCCGAGGGGCAGACGGTGCAGTTCCTCGGCCTGGTGGATGCATTCGTCCCTGGGGTCGAACGCGGCGGCGAGGGTGACTGGTGGGCGGATTTCTCGGATTTCGCCGCGTTCGTGTTACCGCGCGCGTCCCTCGAGCGCCTGCCGGCCGTGCGTCAGCCAATCGCCCGGGACGACGAGCACGAAGCTGCCGTATCCATGCTGGAGTCTCTGCTCGGTCAGGCCGAGCGCCGCGAGGCGGACGGTGAGGCTAGTGGTTTCGCCGCCATGGGCAGCGAAGAGCTGGCGCGCCTATTCGTGGTGGGGCGGCGTCTGAAGTCGCTGTGCGGCAATGCCGGCCCCCTTTCGCCGCTGGTGTGTACGCCAAGCTGCTGGTGGATCGCCGCGCGTCCCGCCGACGAGCGCGCTTCACTGGCGAGTCAGCTGGGGCATGCCGTGCGCGATGCCCGCGAGCTGGACACGGATCACTTCGGCATCGTCACGAGCCCGGCGTTGCTCGACGACGTGCAAGCGATGCTGGCAAGCGGCGAAATGCGCTGGCGGGTCGCTGCATCCGGCGTGGGGTAGGCGGGTACGAGTCGCGGCGGGCGAGGCTGCCGGCAGCCTCGCGCTCCGAACAGGGTGGCTGTCGTTTCTCTCTGAAGGAGGCGTCACGGCGTGAGCCTGGTCCGAGCCGCACTCGACCAGGGCGGGCGGCGGACCGGCAGCGGGGCACGTGGCGCCCCGCTCTCTTGGTGAACTAGTAGCGGTAGTCCAGGGTCAGCGTGACGTTACGGGGCTCGCCGTAGTAGGTGTGGCGATTGAGCGTACCGATCCGGGCGAAGTATTTCTTGTCGGTGAGGTTGTCGCCGTGGAGGGAGAGGTCCAGGTTCTCGTTGAACCGGTACCCCACCATGGCGGAGAGCAGGGTGTAGCCCCCTTGCTCCCAGCGCACGTCCTCGTTCTCCACGTACACCCCGCTGACCGCGTTGATGCCGGCTCCGATCCGCCAACCGTGGTCACGGTCATCGGAGAAGCGATAACGCGTCCAGAGGTTGACGTCATGCTTGGGAGTCCGCGGCGACAGCACCAGACCCTCATTCGCAGGGTCACGTACGTACTCGGTGTCCGTGTAAGCGTAGCCGGCGGCGATCTCCCAGCGCGGTAGCAGGCTGCCGCTGACCTCGAACTCGAATCCCTGGCTGCGGGCCTCGCCGACGCCTACGGAGAATTCCGGGTTGTCCGGATCGGTTACGGCACGGTTTTCGTCATTGATTCGGAACACGGATGCCTGCCAGCGGAGTTTTCGCCCGATGTGCGCCCCCTTGATGCCGGCCTCCAGCTGGTCGCCGGTGCGCGGCTCGACAACGCCGCCCTCCGCTCTCTCCGCTGGTTGCGGCTGGTAAATGCTGGTGTAACTCACGTACGTCGTGAGTGACGGCGTGATGTCATAGATCACGCCAGCATACGGGGTGATTTCGCCGTCGGCGTCGTAGGAGTTGGATGGTGTGTCGACATCCGTGAACTCCCACCAGTCCACGCGGGCGCCCGCCACTGCGGTAAGGTCATCGCGGATGCCAAGCTCGGTTTTTGCGTAAACGCTTCTCTGCTCCGCCTCGCTGACAATGATCCCCGGCTGCCCGAACGGTGGTTCCGGGTCATCGTTAATGGGATCGAAGACGTCCTTTTCGATAAAGAGTGGATCGCCCAGGAGGTACTCCGAATCGACCTCGTGGAGGTAGTAGCTGGCACCGAGGAGCACCTTGTGGGTGTTGCCGAAGAGCGAGAACGGCGAGGAAAGGGAGGCGTCCACGTATTTGTCGGTCAGGTCGTAGTACCAGTCGAGTCGGCGCGCTTTCACGGTATCCGTTTCCGGGTCGACGAACGTATGACTCTCGGTGCGCTTCCGGTCCGTGTACCGATTCAGGTAGTTGGCCGACAGATTGAATTCGCCGCCGTTGGCGAGTCCGTGCTCGAGCTCCACGAAATACCGCTCGATGCGCTCGTCATTGCTGTTCCACAGCGACCCCAGATTGGTGGAACGGTCGACGTCCGGAATACGGCCGTCGGCGTACTTGGGCAGACCGAAGTGAGGGCGAGAGTCCGTTCTTTGATAGGCCAGGCCCGCGGAGAGAGTGGTGTCGGGTGTGACGTCGTATTCGAGGGTGCCGTATCCGACCTTCTTCTTGCCGTAGACATGGTCGACGAAGCTCTCACGATCTTCGTATACGCCCACGAACCGGCCGCGCAGGCGGCCCTCGTCGTCCAGGGCTCCGGTGACGTCCACCACGCCGCGGTAGGTGTCCCACGAGCCCGCGGAGACGCGCGCATTGGTCCCGAATTCGCCGCGGGCCCGTTTACGCACCAGGTTTATGGTACCGCTGGGCTCGCCGGCACCGTGCAGTAAGCCCGTGGGCCCACGCAGCACTTCGACGCGGTCGAACAGGGCAGTATCGAACGAACTCGTACCCACGCTCCCGTAATCGCTTTGTATCGGACTGCCGTCCAGAAGCGTCTTGTCGATCTGGTAGCCGCGGGCGCTGAAGTCGAAAGAGAACGGTCCCCACTTCTCCACGGTGATGCCGGTCGCCGATTCCATGGCGTCCGCGAGTGTGGTCATGTTCTGGTCGTCCATGCGCTGACGGGTTATCACGCTCACGGACTGGGGAATGTCCTTCACGGATTGCGCGCCTTTCCCAAGCGTCACGTTATCGGACGCGTAGGAGTCCGAGTCTTCGGTGAGGGCCTTCAGCAAGTCCTCGCCGGAGACGGTGACGGACGGCAGAAGCACCGACTCGCCGGCGGCATGTGTATTGGAGGTCTGCGCGTCCCCGGTGGCGCTATCGGGTCCCTTCTCCTCCGCTTGCGCAACGTCCTGCGCCATCGCAGGCGCCCCGGCGAGCAGGACCGCGTAAACGGACGCGACGGTTGCCATGGGCAACAGGCAGCGTCGAGCAGGCATAGGCATGCATCGTCCCCCGTGTAGCAGGCTGGTGCTTTCGGTTATAAATAAGATCGCAAATGCGAACAGATCGCGATCGCATTCTACACAGGAGCCCTATCCGGCGACAGGGGCACCGCTGACCCCGACGTCGTTGCGAATCGCGGCTGGCACATGGATGGACGGCAGGTGACCGGGCCCGCCCTTCTGAGCGCGAGGGGTCGAGGGGCCGAGAGACGTGCTAGCGAATTCCGAGCAACCGGTGATTGAACAAGACGCAATCTCATTCGTCTTGTCGGTAGGAACGTAGCCAACTCTGACCGACGGGGAAGGGAGTCTGCACTTGTTCGACGCCACCAGGACGATCGCCGGACCCACTGGCTGGTGCCAGCCGCCCCGCAGCGGCAGGGCTGCAATGTTGCGGCACACGGCCGACCCGTTGTGACCATCTCGACCAGCGCGGTGTTGTCCTTGGGCAGGCCATGCCCGGTAGGCCGTTTTGCCGTCCACTCCCTGTTTCAGGGGGAACCAGGGACACCCATAGCTGACGACTTCAGCCAGGAGAATTCCATGCTCGCAAACGATATGCCCACCCCTTCGCTGGACTGGCGTGCGGCGACGTCGATGCGCTCCCATGCGGACAATACGGCATACGATGTACGCCAGGTCGGGAAGACGCTGGCGGTAACGAACCCGGCAACGGGCGATGAATCAACCTGGAAGATGAGCGGTTCCGCAGGCGACCTCACCGTGGAGTGGGGAGGCGGCGCAGTGAATGCGCCGAGCGGCTCCGAGCTGCTCGCGGTTTTCGAAGCGGCCTTTACCTTCAACCCCGAGCTCGACCGTATAATGGTCACACTGCCTGACGGGGACTATACCGCGCTGTTCTCCAACGGCGTGCTAGTCCCCGATTCCGATGGTACCGCCATCGTGCACAAGGACATTCTCTGGCAGCAGCCGAGGCTCTGGTTGCCCCGTGTCGACGAGCCGTTTCCGCTTCAGTACCGATTGAGCGACGGCCGCCGGCATCCGCGCCGCGCACCCAAGCCAGAAGGGCTGCTTTATCGTCGGTACATCCCCTGGTTGGGTCGGACCTTCTCGTTCCGCAGCGTCGATGTCGATCGGGATCTCGACCTGATCCATGACTGGATGAACGATCCCGTGGTCGCCAGGTTCTTTCAGGAGGACGGGAGCCTCGATGAGCACCGTCGATATCTGGAACGTACCGAAAAGGATCCGCACATCTATTCGATGATCGCCAGCCTGGGCGACAGGCCATTCGGTTACTTCGAAGTCTACTGGGCCAAGGAAAATCGCGTCGCACCCTACTATGACGCACATGACTACGATCGCGGTTGGCATGTGCTCATTGGAGATTCCGAAATGCGTGGGAAAGCGTATGCCACGGCCTGGCTGACATCGATTTCACATTATCTTTTTCTGGACGAACCGCGCACCCAGCGGATTGTCGGAGAGCCGGACGTTGGCCACACGCAGCAAATCCGAAATCTGGACAGGTCGGGGTATGCCAAGATCAAGGCGTTCGATTTTCCCCACAAACGGGCCATGCTCGTAATGATGTTGCGCGAGAGATTCTTTTCGGACGCCCTTTGGTGGCCTTGCGGCTGAAGCATCCAAACGCCTCGATATTTTTCAACAAGGAGGCCATCGTGCATATTCACGACCTCATCGGGATCGGCTTCGGACCATCCAATATCGCTCTCGCTGTAGCCTTTGAAGAGAAAGGCGGCAAGAATACCCCGCAGGACGTGCTGTTCATCGAGCGCCAGCGCGGTTTTGCGTGGCATCCGGACATGATGCTGGATGATACCCACATGCAGATCTCCTTTCTCAAGGATCTCGTGACGCCGCGCAATCCCAAGAGTCACTATACATTCCTCAACTACCTGCACGCGAAGAATCGCCTGCAGGATTTCATCAACCTGCAGACCTTTTTCCCCAGCCGCCATGAGTTCAACGATTATCTGGGCTGGGTGGCGTCCCATTTCGAGGATCGCTGCGTCTACGGCGAGGGCGTCGTCGAGGTGCACCCTGAAGTCCGGGGAGGGGACGTGAAGTTGCTGCGGGTATGCTCCGAAGATGAGAACGGCAACCGGCACGAGCGTCTTACGCGGTCGCTCGTCGTGAGTGTCGGCGGAGCGCCCAACATTCCGCCGTGCTTCGCCGGCCTGAGCTCGGATCGCCGGGTTTTCCACTCGAGTCACTTTCTCACGGAGCTCGCCGGCCAGAACGACCCGCGGCGCATCGCCGTGGTCGGTGCCGGGCAGAGCGCGGCGGAGGTTTTCCTGGACTTGCACAACCGCGCCGGCACCGAGGTCGATCTGATTACGCGGACGTGGGCGTTCAAGCCGTCGGACGACAGCCCGTTCGTCAATGAGATATTCAACCCGGAGTACACGGATCACGTCTTCAACAATTCCACCGGCCAGCGTGAAGCGCTACTGCAGGAATACAAGAGCACGAACTATTCGGCGCCGGATCTGGATCTGATTCAGAAGATCTACGATATCTTCTATCAGCAGAAGGTGACCGGGGAGCAGCGTCATCTCTTTCGCCGTCGCCACGAAGTCACCCAGGCGCAGTCAACAGAGGACGGCATTCGTCTGGATATCAGGAACCTGGACGATGGCGCGACCGACACGGCGACCTACGATGCCGTGGTGCTGGCGACGGGCTACCGGCGGGATATGCACCGAACGCTGCTCGACCCACTGATGACGTACCTCGGTGGCTTCAGTGTCGACCGCTACTACAGGCTGCAGACGCCGGAGAATTTCGAGCCCGCGATTTTCCTGCAGGGCTGTTGTGAGCCCACTCACGGCTTGAGCGATACGTTGTTGTCGATTCTGGCGTCGCGGACCGACGAAATCCGGGACGCGCTCGAGCGACAAGAAGCGGCCGAAGCCGGTGCGCCGGTGACGATGGCCGCCAACCGTCGGGTGGCGACCCTCTGATCAGGGGGTGGAGGCCCCGCGCCGGGACCGTTTCGCGGCGGATCTGGCAACCGTCGCGTCACGGCCGCTGGACGGTGCTCGTCGGCTTGCCGACTCGGAGGTGGGGGCGGATTGGTAAGACGGTCGAGGCGGTTTCCCGGATGGCCTATCGGCTGTTCTCGGGAGGACGGTGACCGGCCTTGGCCGGACGATTTTCCGTGATCAGGGGGCAAGTGCCGCAATAGGTCTGCCCCTCCAAGCGGTATTGGAGGCAGCACAGCCGTCGTACCCGGCGTGGCTCATTGCCCACGGTGGCGTGGCGTACAGGATGGTAGAGCGGGTTGCGGCGTCCACCCGGGAAGCGGCGGTGTGCCATCAGCTCGAACGCCGGAGCGCCGATATCCGCTGGTGCGCAGGGGTGTTGCGAGCTCGCGTTGGCGAAATAGTCGAAGTAGTTGCCGAAATTGTTCCAGAAGACCTTGGTGGAAACCCCGGAGCAGGTGGACAGACTGGCGATGAGCGGCTCGCAGTGATCGTACAGCAGCGTGGCGAACCGGGACTCGATATCCCCTGATTCGATCGGGGCGCCGGCGTGAGGAAACCAGAATCGTTGTGTCCGACCGGCTTCGTCGATCTCGAAGCGTATCGCATCCAGGGCTACGGGCAGCTCGCGCTCCAGCAGCAGATGAGCGACCAGGTAGGGGATTGCCAGCCGAGCGAAGTAATGACGGGACCACAAGGAAACGACGGCGCGCTGGTCCGCATCGGCTCCGAATCCGGTCCTGAACTGCCGGAGCAGTGTCTCTAGCTCGTCGTGGTCGAGCAGTGCCTCGCCCGGAACCGTCGGCGTGTCCGGCGTGCCCACGCCCGGCGGCGTCATGTCACTCAACGGCGGGTGTTGATAGATACGTGTCAGGGCGTCGCTCATAGTCGTTTCAGCCCCCATGGGAAGTACGTGCCGCCGCTGCCGGCGAAGCACAGTCGAGTGAGACGCCTGGGCGGCGGGCGCTGAGCGCGATCACGGGACCGCTTGCCGACCGCGCCGATCAGCGGATGCTGGAGCGGTTCAACCCATCCACGGAAGCCGCGGTTCCTGCCCGCTGGCGAAGCTTTCCCGCCGCCGCGTTCTCCGGCCCCTTGTAATGGACCAGGGCCACCGGGTGCTCACCGCTGGGGTGCGTTACCACCTGCATCGGGATACCGTAAATCGTCTTCAGGGTGGCATCGTCCATCATCGCCGCGGGTGAGCCCTGAGCGAGCACGTGGCCGCTGTGCAGTGCGATGAGCTTGTCGCAGTAACGCGCGGCCATGTTGACGTCGTGAAGCACGATGATCACGCCGATCCCCAGCTCATGGCACAGCTTGCGCACGAGTGCCATGACGTCGACCTGATGGGCGATGTCGAGCGCCGTCAGCGGTTCGTCGAGCAGCAGAAACCGGCTGCCCTGGGCAAGCAGCATGGCCAGCCACACGCGCTGACGCTCGCCGCCGGATAGCGTGTCGACCAACCGGTCCGCGAATGCCTGCGTCTGGGTGAGCTCGATGGCTTTCCCGATCTGCTCGTGGTCGTCACGGGTCAGGCGCCGGAGCAGTCCGTGCCAGGGATACCGGCCCAGCCCCACGAGCTCGCGTGCAGTGAGGCTCTCGGCGCCGGGTAATTGCTGGGGCAGGTAGGCGACCTGGCGCGCGAACGCGCGTCCGCCCCAGCGCTCGAGCGGCTGGCGGTCGAAACGGATCTCGCCACGCGATGGATGCTGCTGCCGGGCCAGCAGCTTGACGAGCGTCGATTTGCCGGAGCCGTTGTGGCCGATCAGTCCGTGCACCATGCCTTCCTCCAGCGCCAGGTCCGTCGGGTGGAGGATAGGGGTTCCGTCGACTTCGAACGTCGCGCCTTTTACGTCAAACACATCCGGCTCCGAGGGTTACGGCTCCAACGGATCGGCCGCCGGAGCGCGTCGATGCCGACCGTGAAGATTGGGGACGTAAGTTAAATGAAATGCTAATCGTTATCAATCGTGTTGTTTCGCTGGGCGAGGCACACGCGCTCGTCCACGTATATGGGTCGGCAGTGGTGCCGGCGGGCTGGAACCCCCGGTTCCATCTGCCGCTGCCCGGCCCGTAGCGACGCGGCGGCAACGGCGATAGCGCCGGCGCCGTGAAGTCGTCGGATCCGTGACCTACCGCTGGCGGCCGGCTCGGGGGTGTCCGCCCTGGTCTCAGTTGGCGGCTGCCCCGTCCAGGAGCGCGTCGGCGAACCGCTCCCCGAGACGCGCGGCGACCACCGGGCCACCGAAGAACCAGGTGTAGGGCGGCAGACGGTGGATCCGGTCGCCGGCCACGGGCGGGAGTTCCTGCCAGACCGGGGATTGCTTCAGGTTCGCGAACGCCTCGTCGCCCGGCTCCACCATGAGCAGCAGATGACTGTCCCCCAGGTTCGCCAGGGACTCGGCCCGCACCGTCTCGTAGCCGTAGTCGCCCCACTTACCGTCCCAGGTGTTGTCCAGGCCGATGGCCTCGGCCAGTTGGGCGCCGAGGCTGTTGGCACTGTAGAGGTGAAAACGCGTGGTGCCGGGAGCGTGCTGTGCGATGACCACGGGTGTGCCGAGGAGCCCGGCGTTCCTGAGGCGTTCACGCGTGGCCGCCAGGCGATCGTCCAGGCTCGCCAGGGCGGTGCGTGCTTCGGCCTCACGGCCGGTGCGTCGGCCGAGATCGCGCACCACTGCACGCATGCGAGTGAGCTGATCGGTCGCCTCCGGGGCCGGGAGGTTGTGGTAGAGCAGCGTGGGCGCGACCTGTCGGAGCATGTCCAGCGTGGCGCCATGTCGCCACCGGGTGCCCACGATCAGGTCGGGTGCCGTCCCCGCCAGTGCCTCCAGGCTCGGCTCGTGGCGCAGGCCCAGGTCGGTCGCGCCGTCCAGGCGTTCGTCGAGCACACCCACCCACTGCCGGTAGCCGGCCGGGCGTGCGACGCCCACGGGGTCGATGCCGAGGGTCACGGCGATTTCGGTCATCACGAAGTCCAGGGTCGCCACGCGCTGGGGCGAAGCGGGCGGGCTACCGGCGACGGTGACGATATTACCCGCGGCGGCGGCCGGGGCAATGGCGAGCATTAGCAGGCATAGGTTGATACTGATTCGCATTCTCGGATCATAGGGTATGCACCGACGCCGCTCAACGCAGGCCGGCGCCACGGTGAATGCCAATCAGTGGCATTCTCGTGTGCCGGCCTGCTACGCTCCGCGCCTCGGCGCGACGGCCACGGAACGAGCGCGGGGTAGTAGCGTTGACAGCAAGCACAGTAACGCCGCGAACCGCGGTGAGCGTGGGGCCGCACTGGGCCGCGTTGGCACTGGGGGCGGTTGCGCTGCTCGCGCTCGTGGCCGCCAGGCTGGCGCCGTGGCTCACCGGTGATGCCAACCCGGTCGTGTTCGTGCATCTCACGGGCTCACGGCTCGCTGCTGCGCTGCTGGCGGGGGCCGGGCTCGGCGTCGCCGGCGCCGTGCTGCAGGGGCTCACGCGCAATCCGCTTGCCTCGCCGGGTATTCTGGGCGTCACCTCCGGCGCCCATTTCGCCATCGTGCTCGCGCTGGCGTTCGCCCAGGGCAGCGTCGCCCTGATCGTGGCGGCGTTCGTCGGCTCCGTGGTGGCCATGGTCACCGCCTGGAGCCTGGCCGGGCCCAACGGCCGGGAAGGCGCGGCGCTGGCCCTCTCCGGTGTCGCCGTCAGCCTCTGCCTGACTGCCTGTGCCTCGGCACTGACAATCCTTCACGATCAACGCATGGCCGGGGCTTTCGTGTGGATCGCGGGCGCGCCGGTAGAGGCCGGTTGGGCGCCGGTACGCGAGCTCGCGCCCTGGGCCCTGGCTGCCGTCGTGCTGGCGCCTTCGCTCGCCCGCGGGCTGGATGTGCTCGCGCTCGGCGGCACGATGGCGCGCGGGCTCGGACTCACGCCCGGCCGCCTCACCGCGCTCGGCTTTCTGATCGCCGGGCTCGCCGCCGGTGCGGCCGTCGCCCTCGCCGGTCCGGTCGCATTCGTCGGCCTGCTCGCGCCCAACGCGCTGCGCCGTATCGGGGTGCAACGCCATGCCTGGCTGCTGCCGCTTGCCGCCTTGTGGGGCGCGGTGCTGCTCGGCGCGGCGGACTGGCTCGCCGATATGGTCAGCGATGTGGGCCGGGAGATTCCGCCGGGGGCCATTACCGCTGTGGTGGGGGCGCCCGCGTTTCTGGTGTTGATCGCGCACGTGCGCGGTCGCGGTGGCGCCGGTGCCGCAGTGGCGAGCAGTGGGCGGCCGCGCCGATGGCCGTTGCCGGTGGCCGTGGCGGTGCTCGCGGCGCTGGCCGTGGTGTCGCTGGCGGTGGGTGAGACCACCTATTCCCCGGCGGTGCTGTGGCAGCTCGTAACCGGCGAAGCGGATGCGGGGGTGCGGTTCGTTCTGGTCGAGTTGCGTTTGCCGCGGCTGTTGGTCGCCATGGCCGCCGGTGGCCTGCTCGCGCTTGCCGGGCAAGCGTTGCAGGGCGTGTTGCGCAATCCCCTCGCCGGGCCGGAAACCCTCGGGCTCATTCAGGGGGCCTCGTTGTCGGCGTTGTTCGCGCTCATGGCCGGCGCCGTACCCGGCGGTCCCGTCATGCAGGTGGCCGCCTTCGCCGGTGCCATTGCAGCAGTGGGCGTGGTCTTCGCCGTGGCCGCGCGCAGCGGCTTAGCGCCGCTGCCGCTGGTGCTCGCCGGGATTGCACTGGCCGCCCTGCTCGCCGCGCTCTCGTCGCTGGTGGTGTTGATGGCGAAGCTGCAGGCGGCACAGGCGTTGGTCTGGCTGAGCGGCAGCGTCTATGCGCGGGGCTGGCCGGCGCTCGAGCGGTTGTGGCCACTGGCGGCGATGACGGTCGTCGCCGGTGCGTGGCTCGGTCCGCGGCTGGACGTCATGGGACTCGGCCGGGAGAAGGCGGTGTCCCTGGGACTCGGAATCAGGCGTGCGCGGGTCGCAGCCTGCGCCCTGGCAGCGGCGGCCACCGCCGCCGCGGTGAGTGTGGCCGGCAGCATTGCCTTCGTGGGGCTACTCGGGCCTCATCTCGGTCGGCTGCTCTACGCCGGTGGCTTCCGGGGCCGTCTGCCGATGACCATCGCTTGCGGTGCGGGTCTGACGGCGTTTGCCGATTTCGTCGGGCGCACGGCGGTCGCACCCATCCAGCTTCCAGTGGGCATCATGACTTCTCTGGTGGGGGCGCCGTACTTCCTCTGGCTGCTGCGTCGCAGTCGGTCCTGACGCCGGCGCGATCACCCCCCTGCGGTTTGCCCGGGGAATCGTCGTGTGCCAGCGCCCGGCGAAGCCCCGCACTCGCGGGAATCGCCGCGAGCGCCACCAGCGCGGCGGCGGCGAGCGGTAGCCGCGGGGCGAGCTCGAACAGTGGACCGGCCATCGTGACGCCGAGCAGGTGCCCCAGGATGCGGGCGGTGTAGAGGTCCGAGCCGGCGCGGGCGTGATCGGTGTTGTCCCGGCCGGCGACCGCGGCGGTGCTGGTGGCCGGGGCAACGAGCGCGAGCGCTGCGGCCACGAGCACGAGGCCGAGCGGCAGCGCTGGTGGGAAGATCGCACTGATCCCGCCGCCGACCGCCATCGCCATCGGCCCCCAGACGAGCAGCGCGCGCGGGTCGGGTTGGTGCCGCAGGGTGATGAGCTGTGTGACCACCATGCAGGTGGCACTGCTGGTGAGCAGCAGTGCCGTATAAACGGGGGTGGAATCGATCCCGATCCCCCAGGCGGAGGCGAGAAAGGGGGCGATCACGAATTCGGCCATGCCCAGGCTCATGTTGGTGAGGATCGCCGGCAGCGCCACGCCGGGCTCGGGCAGACGCCGCAGGGGATGGTGGGAAGCGCTCGGTGCCGGCGCCGCCATGCGCTCGCGCGGCAACACGAGCAGCGCGGTGAGCGGCAGCGCCATCAGCAATGCCAGTGCCGCTTCCGGCCAGCGCAATACCAGGGCCGCCGCCAGCAGCGGAATGAACAGCCGCACGCCATTCACCGCTGCGCTAAGCCGCGTGAACGCGCCGTGGCGGTCGGCGGCCTCGTAGTCCCCCGCGAGCCAGGCCTGGATCGTCGGGAAGACCCCCGAGACCGTGAGCGCGTAGCCGAGGCGCGTGGTGAATACGGCAACCACCACCGCGACACCGCTGAGCCATCCCGCCGACGCGGCCAGCAGGGTCCCCACGAAGAGCGCCTTGCTGAGGAAGGCCGCGGCCAGCAGCCGCTGTAGCAGCTGCCGGCGGCCGCCGGCGCTCACCCGTCGCGGCCAGAAATAGCCGCCCACCAGGTACCCGAGTGCCGCGACCCCGAGCACCGGGCTCAGCGTGCCCACACTCAGTCCGGTGAGGGTGAGAATCGCCGGCAGCGAGATCACCAGGAGGCTCTGTACGCCGGCGGCGCAGGCGACGGGCATGGCGAGGGCGATGGGGGAGACACGGGTGTCGGCGGTCATGGGGCGCTCTGGCTGATGTCACGGGGCAACAGGAATGCACGAAAGATCATGCCAATGCAAATGAGTTGTATTGGCAACCTTTCCGCTGATAGCCTCACGCGGTGCCGCGTCGGGCGCGGCCGCCGGATTCAACACGTGCCAAATCAGGACGGTCAGCGGTCGTGAATGACGTCGCCTTCGCACCGGAAGACAACGCTCAGGTACCACAGTCGGCGGCGATCAGTGCCCGCGAGCTCACCGTGGCCTACGACGGGGCGCCGGTGCTCGACCGGCTCGAGCTCGATCTTCCCGCCGGGCGCGTCAGCGCACTCTGTGGTCCCAACGGTTCCGGCAAGAGCACGCTATTGAAAGCTTGCGCGGGGCTGCTGCGTGCCAGCGGCGGCGGTGTTTGGCTCGGCGACCGGCCCTTGCGCGCGCTGGGTCCCAAGGCGCTGGCGCGGGAAGTCGCGCTGCTGCCGCAACACCCGGTGGTGCCCGACGGTCTGACTGTCGCCGAGGTGGTCGCCCTCGGCCGGTACCCCTACCGGCGCTGGCTCGCCCGCGCCTCGGAGGCGGACCGGCGTGCGGTGGACGAAGCCATGGCCGCGGCAGGCGTAACCGAGTTCGCCGACCGACGCATCGAGACGCTCTCCGGCGGTGAGCGCCAGCGCGCCTGGCTCGCGCTTACCCTCGCCCAGGAGAGCCGCATTCTGCTGCTGGATGAGCCCACGACGTTCCTCGATCCGCAGCATCAGGTAGCGATGCTGAGCCTGGTGCGCGATGTCGCCCGGCGCCGAGGGCTGACCGTCGTGTGGGTCCTCCACGATCTCAATCATGCCGCCGGCTGGAGCGATCATCTGGTGCTATTCCGCGAAGGCGCGGTCGCGACCGCGGGTGATCCCGGGAGTGTGCTGACCGAGGCGAATGTGCGTCATACCTTCGGCCTGGAAACGGTGATCGTCCCGCATCCGGAGACGGGGCACCCCCTGTGCGTGCCGCGGATGTAGCCGAACCCCCGCGCGCCAGTCTCCCGCCGGCGGCCGTGGCAGCACTGATCGGTGCCGTGGCCCTTGCCGGTGTCGTCGGGTTGCGCCTTCTGCCTTACCTTCGCGGTGAGCTGCCGCTCGTATTCCTCACCGAGCTGACACTGCCTCGGCTGCTGGGAGCCGCCCTGGGTGGCGCGGGGCTCGCCGTGTGCGGCGCAGTGCTTCAGGGGCTCACACGCAATCCCATGGCCTCGCCGGCCGTGCTCGGCATCACGGCGGGCGCTCATCTCGCCCTGGTGCTCGCGGTGATGCTCGCCGGCGGGTGGGTACCGGCCGTAGTGGCGTCGTTCATCGGCGCCGTCTTCGCCATGGCGCTCACCTGGACGCTCGCCGGGCGTGACGGGCGCGAGGGAGCGGCGCTGGCGCTGGCCGGCGTTGCCGTCAATCTCTGTCTATCGGCTCTCGCCGCTGCGCTTACCCTGTTGAACGAGCAGCAGATGGCCGGTGCGTTCCTGTGGAGCGCGGGGGCGCCGGTGCAGGCTGGCTGGGACCCGCTCGTCGACCTCGCCCCGTGGCTCGTCGCGGGAACGCTTCTGGCGCTGCCGTTGGCGCCGGGCCTCGACCTGCTCGCCCTGGGGCGGACCTTCGCCCGCGGTATCGGCCTGGCGCCCCGGCGCGTGGCCATCGGTGCGTTCCTGGCCGCCGGGCTGACCGCCGGGGCGGCGGTGGCGCTCATGGGACCGGTGGCGTTCGTGGGCCTGGTGGCACCCAACGGGTTGCGGCGGTGTGGTTTTCGCCGGCATGCGGTGCTCCTGCCTCTGGCGGCGCTGTGGGGCGCGGTGCTGCTGGCGGCTGCGGACGGCGTTGCCGTCGCCGCCAGTGGTCTGGGCCGGGAAGTGCCGGTGGGCGTGGTCACCGCGCTCATGGGCGCGCCGGTGTTCCTTTGGCTGGTCGCGTACACGCGGCCGGCGGGTAGCGCTGTGGATTTCGGTGGTAGCGGTCGACGCGGGCGTCACGTGGTGGTGGCGACCGCCGTTGCGCTGGCCGTTGTGGCCGGGGCCTCGCTGGCCGTCGGCGGGACGGGGGTGTCCGTCACCGGCGTGTGGGCGGCGCTCACCGGCGACGGCGGCTCGGCTGCGCGCATCGTCTGGGAGCTGCGATTGCCGCGTCTGCTCGTGGCGCTCGGAGCGGGGGCATTGCTCGCTCTCGCGGGTCAGCTCCTGCAGGCGGCGTTGCGCAATCCGCTGGCCGGCCCGGAAACCCTGGGCGTGACCCAGGCGGCGGCGCTCAGTGCGCTGGCGGCGCTCATGGCCGGGGCGGTTCCCGGGGGTGTCGTCATGCAGGTGGCGGCGGTGGTGGGCGGTATGGGGGCGCTCGCCGTCGTGGCCGGCGTCGCAAGGCGCAGCGGGCTCGCCCCGGTGTCGCTGGTGCTTGGCGGTATCGCGCTCGCGGCGCTTTGCGCGTCCGCCTCCGCGCTCGCCGTCCTGGTGGCGGAGCTGCAGGCCGCCCGTGCGCTCGTGTGGCTCACCGGCAGCGTCTACGCGAGGGGCTGGCAGGGTGTGGCAGCGCTTATGCCCCTGGGGCTTGCTGTCGCGATCGCCGCGTGGGTTGCGGCGCCACGGCTCGAGCTTCTGGGGCTGGGTGATGCCAAGGCGCGGAGCCTGGGCGCGCCGCCGGCTGCCACCCGGCTGCTCGCCGGCGCGCTCGCCGCGGTGGCCACTGCGGCGGCGGTGAGCGTCGCCGGGAGCATTACCTTCGTGGGGTTGCTTGGCCCGCACATGGCCAGGTTGCTCTACGGCGGTGGTTTCCGGTGCCGGATGCCCCTGGTGGTCGCCTGCGGCGGCGGCGTGACCGCCCTCGCGGATCTTCTCGGGCGCACCCTGATCGCCCCGGAGCAGCTTCCCGCCGGGGTGATGACCGCCCTCGTGGGGGCGCCGTATTTTCTCTGGCTGCTCAGGCGGGCCCGGACGTGAGCCCGCCCGAGGACCTGCGTTCGCGTATCCAGGCGCTGCTGGATGGTCCGGTGGCGGCTTATCTCGGCGAAATACCCGGCGGTGAGCCGAGTGAGAGGCCTCTGGCCGAGCTTCGCGAGGCATCCGCGGTCTCCGGCCTCGCCACCGCGTGGGGCGAACGCCAGGGGTATGACGATCCCCGTGTTCAGGTCACTCAATGGAGCAAGTTCTTCTGGCGGGCCGTGTTGCCGCCGTGGGGGCTCGCCGCCTGGCTGGGCGCGACGGTCCGGCTCGAGCGCTGCGTGATGATCTGCCGCGACGACGAGCCGGCGGCGCTGGATTTCCATGCGCCGGTGGGGGAGCCGTTGGACCCGGTCACGGCGTTCGCGCCGTGGGTGGAGGCCATGGCCGCGGCCGGCCGTTTGAGCCCCCGGGTGATCTGGGCCAACGCGGGCAATCTGCTGCAGGCGATGGTCGAGGTGCTGCCGGAGCTGGACCCGGGGCTGGCGGTGCGCGCCTCACGGCTACGCCGGGCGTGGCTGGAAAAACGTACCCATGAAGGCCGCCGGCACCCACTGTTCGCGTCGGTGCGCTGGTTGCCCGGTGCGCCGCCACGCCGGCTGCGGCGGATCTGCTGTGTGCGCTACCGGGATCCGGCGCTCGGCTATTGTGCCACCTGCCCGTTGGAGGCGGCCCCGGCAAGCGTATCGGTCAGGCGTTCGGCCAGGCGCATTGCCGACAGGGGGCCGCCGAAGAACCAGGTGTCCTCCGGCAACGGATGAACGTGACCGGCCGTGACGACAGGGAGCGCCTGCCAAAGGCGTGAAGCGCGCAACTTCTCGATCACGGGGGCGTCGGGATCGGTGACCCAGAGCATATGGGCGTCTTCGATGCCTGCCAGGCGCTTGAGGTCCACGGTATCGAAGCCGTAAGCATTGCCGTCGCCGGGCCATGCGTTGCGCAGGCCGACGGCTTCGGCGATACGCACGGCGAGGCTGTTGTCCGTGAACAGGCGCAGGCGCGTGGTGCCCGGCACGCTCTGGGCCAGAATCACCGGGGTGCCGGCCAGTCCGGCCTCGGCGAGGCGGGCGCGTTGTGCGTCAATGCGCGCGTCCAGGCGCTCGAGGACCCTGTCGGCGGTCTCGTCACGTCCCGTGCGCTTGCCCAGATCGCGCACGATGGCGCGCATGCGCGCGTACTGGTTGCTGTCGCCGGCGTCGGGCAGGCCGTCGTAGAGCAGTGTCGGCGCGATGTCCTGCAGGCGGTCGGCGACCGGGCCATTGCGCCACCACGAGCCCACGATGAGGTCGGGTTCGGCGGCGATCAGCCCTTCCAGGTCCGGTTCCTGGCGGGTGCCGAGGTCTCGCGCTCCATCCAGGTGTTCACTGCCGGCACCTACCCATCGGCGGTAACCCTTCGGGTCGGTGACCGCGACCGGCTCGATGCCCAGTGCCAGCGCCGTCTCGGTTTGCAGGAATTCCAGCGTCGCGACCCGCTGGACTGGTGTTTCGACCGGGTCGGCCAGGGGGGCGACCGCGGCGGTCGCGTTAAGGGTGGCGAGGAGCGATAGCAGGACAAAGGTAGCGTTGATAATGATTCGCATTATTCGTAGTCTATAGGCCGTTTCCGAGTACCACAAGCGTCACCGGAGGATGCCATGACGCCCCGTTCCGCATCGCCAGACCTGATCGCTCTCGTCCAGGCCGGGGGGCCCGTGCTGTGGGTGCTGTGTGCGCTGTCCGTGGCGGCATTGGCGCTGATCGTGGGCAAGTGGCTGCAGCTTGCTTCCGCCGGTGTGGGGCGTTTCCGCGATGTCGAATCGGCGCTGTCGGCGTGGCGGGGCGATTCCCGCGGGCGCGCCCTGGAAATCCTGGAGAACAGCCGCGAGCCGGCGGCCCCGGTGATCGGCGTGGCCATGCGCGGTGCCGCAGACTCCGGCGTCGATGACGAATGCGTGCGCGAAGAGGTGGTGCGCCAGTCCGTCGGCCTCCTCACCGGCTTGCGTGCCGGGCTGCGGCCGTTGGAGCTGATCGCCCAGCTAAGCCCGCTGCTCGGGCTTCTCGGTACCGTGCTCGGCATGATCGCCGCGTTTCAGCAGCTCTCGACATCCGGGAGCCAGCCGGATCCATCCGTATTGTCCGGTGGCATCTGGCAGGCGCTGCTGACCACCGCCGCCGGCCTGATCGTCGCCATCCCCGCGCTATTCGCCCACGCCTGGCTCGAATCCCGGATCGAGCGTTTCCGCACATCCCTGGAGGACGCCGTCACGCGGGTGTTCACCCACGCGGCCACGGCGAGCCGCGTGCAGCGGGATCCCGAGGGCCCCGTGGCGGTGGGCGAGCGGGCCGCCAATGCGTATTGAGGCGTCGGCACCGAAACGTCGGGCGCCGAGCCTCACGCCACTGATCGATGTGGTGTTCATTCTGCTGGTATTCTTCATGCTGGTCTCGCGCCTGGTGGACTGGGGGCGCATCGACGTCACGGTCAGTGACGGGGGCGGGGCGGCCAGCAGCACCGAAACCGAACCCGCGGTGGTGCGGGTGCTCCCCCGGACACTCACGTGGCAGGGTGAGCGCTACGGCGACGTTGGCGCGCTCGCGACCGCGCTCGCCGAGCGCGCCGATGATGCCGGTACCGTGTATCTCGATCCGGCGGCATCCACGAAACTCCAGCGGCTGGTGACGGTGCTCGAAGGGATGCGTCGCCAGGGAGTCGACGGGGTTCAGCTGCTCAATACGGGCGATGGGGAGACGTGAATGCAGCTTCCCAGTACGCCCGAACGCCGCGGTGGCGACGATCTTCTGCCGCTGATCAATATCATCTTCCTGTTGCTCATCTTCTTCATGCTCGCCGGTACCATGACCAGTCCCGAGGCTTTTCCCGTGCATCCACCGGACAGCCGTCACGGGAAAGCGGCCGAGAACGATGCGGACCTCCTCATAGGACCGGATGGCGATCTCGCGTGGCGGGGCGAACGCGTGACCGCGGAAACGCTGGTCACGCAGATCGGCGACAAACCCCCGCAGCGTATCGTCGTGCGCGCGGACGGCGAGGTGGCGAGTGCGCGGTTGATGCCGGTGCTCAAGCGGTTACGCAACGCAGGCGTGGAGCGGGTGAGCCTGATTACACGGCGTGACGATGAGTAACCGTCGTTACCTGGTCATCGGATTGCTGGTCTCCGTGGCGGCGCACGCGTTGATCGCCTGGGGGTTCCACCAGGTACCCATGGGCGGCGCGGCTGGCGGCGGTGCCGGCGGTGGCGTAATCACGCTGGACCTCGAGATGGCCGACGCAGTGCCGGGCGGCGAGGCGAGGGCTTCGGCGAAGCCCGGGGCCGGCGAGACGCAATCCGAGACCTCTTCGGAGCCGAAGCCTGAGCCGAAGCCTGAGCCGAAGCCTGAGCCGAAGCCTGAGCCGAAGCCTGAGCCGAAGCCTGAGCC
>NZ_JBNAZM010000071.1:0-17066 GCF_051195215.1 Arhodomonas sp. AD133
GCCCGCAGGGCCGGGTCGTGGGGCTCGACACTTTCGGCGAGTCGGCCCCCGGGCCGGCGGTCTACGAGCACTTCGGACTCACGGCCGGGGCCGTGACCGAGGCGGTGCGCGCGCTCATCTAGGGACCACCACGGACCATGGTCGGGGCGTGCTTCCCGGCCACGGGCTGACAGCCCCTGACGATCCGCGCCCGCATATTCCGCGACAACGCGAGGGAGAACCACATGGCAGTCAAGGTAGGCATCAACGGCTACGGACGCATCGGCCGCAACGCACTGCGTGCACTCTACGAGTCCGGCCGCTCCGACGAGATCCGCGTGGTGGCGATCAACGATCTCGGCGATGCCGAGACCAACGCGCACCTGACCCGTTATGACACCGCCCACGGCAAGTTCCCGGGCACGGTGGAGGTGAGCGAGGGGAACCTCGTGGTCAACGGTGACACCATTCGCGTGCTCTCCGAGCGCAATCCCGCCGAGCTCCCCTGGGGCGAGCTCGGCGTGGACGTGGTGCTGGAGTGCACGGGGCTTTTCGCCAACAAGGAGAAGGCTTCCGCGCACCTGCAGGGCGGAGCGAAGAAGGTGGTGATCTCCGCGCCCGGCGGCGGCGATGTGGACGGCACCATCGTCTACGGCGTCAACCACGAGACGCTCACCGCCGGGCACACCGTGATCTCCAACGCCTCGTGCACCACCAACTGCCTCGCGCCGTTGGTCAAGCCCCTGCACGAGAAGCTCGGCCTCGAGCACGGGTTGATGAATACGATTCATTCGTACACCAACGACCAGGTGCTCACCGACGTGTACCACAAGGACCTGCGCCGCGCGCGCAGCGCCACTCAGAGTCAGATCCCGACCAAGACCGGCGCGGCCGCGGCGGTGGGGCTGGTGATGCCGGAGCTGCAGGGACGTCTCGACGGTTTCGCCGTGCGCGTGCCCACCATCAACGTCTCCATGGTGGATCTCACCTTCACAGCGAGCCGCGAGACGAGTGTCGACGAGGTCAATGCGATCCTGCGTGAGGCGGCAGCCGGCGAGCTCAACGGTATCCTCGACTATACCGAGGAGCCTCTGGTGTCCGCGGACTACAACCACAACGCCCACTCCTCGATCGTCGACGGCCTGTTGACCAAGGTCACCGGCGGGCGGCTGGTGAAGGTCTGCTCCTGGTACGACAACGAATGGGGCTTCTCCAACCGTATGCTCGACACCACGGTGGCGCTGGCCAAGGCGAGCTGAGCCGGAGTCGGTCTGGAGATGCACATGAGCGCGAGGTGCGGTGATCGCCCTCGCGCTTTTTTGATGGGTAATGGTCGGATAGTGGATTTCGCCCTGCTGCATCGCTCTATGCCTGTCCGGCCGATCGCCGGCCGGGGTGGGCGAAGGGCAGTGGCGGCCATCACGACGGCCATGTGACTTACGAACCGATGAGGGAGGCACCCCATGCCGGTCAAGCAGATGCGGGATATCGATCTGCGCGACAAGCGCGTACTCGTCCGCGAGGATCTCAACGTGCCGGTGCGCGACGGCGTCGTGACCGACGATACGCGCATACGCGCGGCGTTGCCGACGTTGCAGCAGGCGCTCGAGGCGGGGGCGCACGTGCTGGTGATGAGCCACCGCGGCCGGCCCACCGAGGGCGAGTTCAGCGAAGAGGACTCCATGGCGCCGGTGGCCACGCGCCTGGGAGAGCTGCTCGGGCGTGAAGTGCGCGTCGAGCGGAACTGGCTCGACGGGGTGAACGTCGCCTCCGGCGAGCTGGTGCTCTGCGAGAACGTGCGCTTCAATGCCGGTGAAAAGGCCGACGACGAGGCCCTCGCGCGGCGCATGGCCGCGCTCTGCGATGTTTACGTCATGGATGCCTTCGGCACTGCCCACCGCGCCCAGGCGTCCACCCACGGTGTTGCCCGCTTTGCGCCGCAGGCGTGCGCCGGGCCGTTGCTCGCCGCCGAGCTGGAGGCGTTGGGGCAGGCGCTGGAATCGCCGGCACGACCCATGGTTGCCATCGTCGGCGGTTCCAAGGTGTCCACCAAGCTGACCGTGCTCGAACAGCTTTCCGAGAAGGTGGATCAGCTCATCGTCGGCGGCGGCATCGCCAACACGTTCATCGCTGCGGCCGGTCATAATGTCGGCAAGTCTCTTTGCGAGGCGGATCTGGTCGACGATGCGAAGCGCCTCATGGACAAGGCTCGCGCGAAGGGCGGCGAGATTCCCGTGCCGGAGGACGTGGTCGTCGCCAAGGCCTTTGCCGAGGACGCCGAAGCGACCACCAAGGCCGTCGACGCGGTGGCGGACGACGAGCTCATCCTGGACGTGGGCCCGCGCACGGCAGAGCGCTACGCGGCGGCTCTCGCCGATGCGGGCACAATCGTGTGGAACGGCCCGGTGGGCGTGTTCGAGTTCGATCAGTTCGGCCGTGGTACGGAAGCACTGGCCGAGGCCATCGCCGCGAGCAGCGCGTTTTCCATTGCCGGGGGTGGGGACACCCTGGCCGCCATTGCCAAGTACGGCGTCGGCGAGCGTATCTCCTACATCTCCACCGGGGGCGGCGCCTTCCTCGAGTTCCTGGAAGGCAAGACCCTGCCGGCGGTGGCGGCGCTCGAAGCACGCGGCTGACGGCGCCGCGCAACGATTACGGAAGGGACAAACATGACGCGACAGACCAAGATCGTCGCCACGCTCGGCCCGGCCACGGACAACGCCGAGGCGCTCGGCGCCATCGTCGGTGCCGGCGTCGACGTGGTGCGCCTGAACCTCTCCCACGGCGCCCACGACGAGCACCGTGGGCGTGTTGCCCGCCTGCGCGAGGCGGCCGAGCGTACCGGGCGTGTCGTTGGCGTGCTCTGCGACCTGCAGGGCCCGAAGATCCGCATCGAGGGCTTTCGTGAAGGCCCGGTGGAGCTCGAGCCCGGTGCATCATTCTTCCTGGATCCCACGCTCGGCGAGGAGTCGGGGAGTTCCGAGGGAGTCGGCGTCGGCTATGATGGCCTGCCGGACGACGTCAGTGCCGGCGACGTGCTGTTGCTCGCCGACGGGCTCATCCGTCTCGAGGTGGAGCGCGTCGACGGCCGGCGGGTGCATACCCGCGTGGTCACCGGTGGCCGACTGGGGGCGCGCAAGGGTATCAACCGGCTCGGTGGTGGCCTGTCCGTGCGCGCGCTCACCGACAAGGACCGCGAGGACATCCACTTCGCCGCCGAGGCGGGGGCGGATTATCTGGCGGTCTCCTTCCCCCGCGATGCCGAGGATATCGAGGAGACCCGGCGCCTGCTCCACGACGCCGGCGGTCGTGCCGGTATCGTCGCCAAGATCGAACGCCACGAGGCGGTGGAGAATCTGCGCGGGATCATGCACGCCGCCGATGCGGTGATGATCGCCCGCGGGGATCTCGCCGTGGAGATCGGTGATGCGGAGCTGCCCGGTGTGCAGAAACGGATCATGCGACTGGCCCGTGAGCTCGACTGTGTGGTGATCACTGCCACGCAGATGATGCAGTCCATGGTCGACAGTCCCATGCCCACCCGGGCCGAGGTGCTGGACGTGGCGAATGCGGTGCTCGACGGTACCGATGCGGTGATGCTCTCCGAGGAGACCGCGGTCGGGCAGTATCCCCCGGAAACCGTCGAGGCCATGGCACGCGTGTGCGTCGGGGCGGAAACCTACGCCGACGAAAGCCGGGTGGGACGGGCCATGCCCGAGGAGCCGCACTACACGCGCATCGACGAGACCATCGCCAAGACGGCGATCACCGCCGCCAATCGGCTGGGCGTGGCGGCGATCGCCGCACTCACCGAGTCAGGGGCGACCACGCTTTGGATGTCGCGCATCGGCACCGACACGCCCATCTACGCGCTTTCCGAGCAGGCGGCCACGCGTACGCGGGTGACCCTGCTCCGCGGCGTTCATCCCATCGCCTTCGACCCCACCGGCCAGCCCCGGGACCAGGTCAACCGCGCGGTGGTCGAGGAGCTCAAGCGCCTGGGCGCCGTCGGCGACGGCGATCTGCTGCTTATCACCAAGGGCGATATGGCCGGTGTGCAGGGCGGTACGAACGCCATGAAGATCGTGCACGTCGGCGAATATTAGCGTCAGCTCCAGCGGCCGGGGCGCCCTCGCGCCCCGGCGGCGAGTGCGCGGTCATGCGCCGGTGAGCCGGCGCTGTGCTTCGCGATATTTCTCCGCGGTCTGTTCGATGACCGTCTCCGGCAGCCGGGGCCCCGGGGCCGTCTTGTCCCAGTCGAGGGTTTCCAGGTAGTCACGCACGAACTGCTTGTCGAAGCTCGGCGGCGAGCTGCCGGGGCGGTACTCGTCGGCGGGCCAGAAGCGGCTGGAATCGGGGGTGAGCGCCTCGTCGATCCAGATCAGTTCGCCGTTGGCGTCGAGCCCGAACTCGAACTTGGTGTCGGCGATGATGATGCCGCGCTCGCGTGCGTACTCGGCGGCCTCTCGGTAAATGCGCAAGGTCACCGCACGGATGGTCTCGGCACGTTCGCGGCCGATGCGCCCGGCCACCGCTTCGAAGGCGACGTTCTCGTCGTGATCGCCCACCTCGGCCTTGGTCGAGGGCGTGAAGATGGGCTCGGGCAGGCGGTCGGCCTGGCGGAGCCCGTCGGGCAAGGGTATGCCGCAAACCGCTCCGGTG
Organism: Arhodomonas sp. AD133; assembly: GCF_051195215.1. Lineage (NCBI taxonomy): Bacteria > Pseudomonadati > Pseudomonadota > Gammaproteobacteria > Chromatiales > Ectothiorhodospiraceae > Arhodomonas > Arhodomonas sp. AD133. The sequence goes on from NZ_JBNAZM010000071.1 coordinate 4,642, forward strand.
GCCTGGTAGTCCTTCCACCCGGAACCGATGATGTAACCCCGCGCGATCGCTTCAACCGGCAGCGGCTCGAGCCGGCGGACCACCAGTGCGCGTCCGTCCACCTGCGCCCGTTCCGCCGGGTCGGGCAGCACCGCTTCCAGCGGTAGCTCGGCGAGATGGTTGGGCAGGATGTGCGCCATGCGATCGAACCAGAACCGAGACAGCGCCGTGAGCACCGCACCCTTGCCGGGAATGGGGTCCGGCAGGATGACATCGAAGGCGGAGATCCGGTCGGTGGTGACGATCAGCAGGTGCTCGTCGTCCACCTCGTAGAGGTCACGGACCTTGCCGCGGGCGAGCCGCCTCAGACTCGGCAGATCGCTCTCGAACAGGGTGCGGGGACTGTCGGACATGGCGCATTCCGGCTGGCGTGGATGAGCGCCAATTCTAGCAGCCGCACACGAGCGACCAAGCATCCGGCCGTCCCTACGCGCCTTGCTTGACGCGTTGAAACGCCTCCAGCGCCTGCTGACGGCTCGTCTTGAGGTCGACGATGGGGCGCGGGTAATCCCTGCCCAGGGTGAGCCCGGCCTCGGCGAGCACGTCGGCAGGGGCGGTCCATGGCGCGTGCCGGTATCTGGCCGGCAGCCCCGCGAGCTCGGGAATCCAGCGGGTGACGTAGTCGCCCGCCGGGTCGAATCGCTCACCCTGGCGCACCGGGTTGAAGATGCGGAAGTACGGCGCGGCGTCGGCGCCACTACCGGCAACCCACTGCCAGCCGAGGCTGTTGTTCGCGAGGTCGGCGTCCACCAGCGTATCCCAGAACCAGCGTTCACCCAGCTGCCAGGGCAGGCGCAGGTTCTTCACCAGCAGTGAGCCCGCCACCATGCGCACTCGGTTGTGCATCCATCCGGTCGCCCAGAGCTCGCGCATGCCTGCGTCCACCAGGGGAAATCCCGTGCGCCCGGCCTGCCAGGCCTCGCGCAGGCGCCCATCGGGATCCTCGCGCCAGGGAAATGCCGAGAAACGCCGGTTAAGCGGGTTATCGGGCAGCTCCGGGAAGTGGAAAAGCACATGGTGGGCGAACTCCCGCCAGCCCAGCTCGCTGAGGTACTTGCCGGTGCTGTCTGCCAGGGGCTCCGTTCCGGTGCCGGCGGCGCAGCGCTCGCGAACGGCGTGCCAGACCTGTCGGGGGCTCACTTCGCCGAAGTGCAGGTGTGGCGACAGTGCCGAGGTTCCGGCTGTCGCCGGGTAGTCGCGGGCGTCGGCGTAGTGCCCGAGCCGGTTTCGCAGGAACGCACCGAGTCGTTCGTGGGCACCGGCCTCACCGGGCGTCCAGGCCGCCCGCAGGCCTTCGTCCCAGCGCACGCGAGGTAACAGCTGCAGACTCGCCAGGGATTCCCCTGTCGGAGCCGATGGCGGTGCGTGCATGGCGGGTTCGGGTAGGGGTCTGTCCGGCTCGCCGTCGCGGCACAGCGCGCGCCAGAACGGCGTGAACGCCTGATAGGCGCGGCCCTGCCCGGTGCGCAGCGTCCAGGGTTCGTGCAGCAGCGCTGCCTTGTGGCTGTGGATGTCGAGCCCGTCGTCCGCCAGTGCCTGTTTGACGCGGCGATCCTGCTCTACCAGCGCCGGCTCGTAGCGTCGGTTCCAGCGCACGGCGGTGGCCCCCGTCTCCCGTGCAAGGGTGCGCAGCGCCGCCAGCGCCGGGCCGTGACGGATGGTGAGGGCGAGGCCGCGTTCGGCGAGTGCCGCCGCGAGTGACGCCAGCGAATGATGCAACCACCAGCGGCTCGCTCCGCCGGGGGGCCATGCCCCTGCGGCTTCCGGGTCGTGTACGTAGACGGGCAGAACCGTACCGGCCCGGGCTGCGGCCACCAGCGCGGGGTTATCGGCGAGTCGCAGGTCCTGCCGGAACCATACGAGGGTCAGCGTCATGGCACACGCTCGAAATCCGTTTCGGCGTAAAGCCGGAGTCCTTTCGGCGTGCGCAGGGGCCGGATGACGCCGTAACGACGTTCCCAGGCGCGAAGGGTGACCGGATTGACCCTCGTGAGCACCGATACCGTGCGTATCGGGGAAAGGCCTTCGGCCGTTCGCCCCGCTCCTGCGGGGGGCGGCGGCTTCTCCAGCATGGGTGGTATCGCTCCTTGTGCGATATCGATACGAATATCATAAGCGAACGCGGCGATGCCCGTATCCTGGCAGTGGATACCGCGCAGATGGATATCCGGATGTATCCGGGCGGGCTCGTATTCCCGGCAGCCGGGTGCGTGACCGGTGAGGGAGCGGAAAAAGAAAGGGGTGCCGAATGGCACCCCAAAGTCTGAACTACCCGCAAGTCGCGAAAGGCCGTCGCGACAGGGACTACCCTAGTACATCTCAATATGAATAGCAAGCATTCTCATTTGCGAATGTTTGGGTTCGACTGTGCCGACGCGGTGCGTATTATTGGGGCAAAGGCCAAGCATGACAGGTGTGCAGGTGCATCAGGCAGCGAACGAGTTTCGGGCACTGCGTATCGCGGTGCTGACCGTCTCCGATACCCGCGGTTTCGACGATGACCGCTCCGGTGCCGCGCTATGTGAGCTCGCCGAAGCGGACGGGCACGTCGTCGCCGAACGCGAGATCGTGCGCGACGACCGCTACCGGATTCGTGCGGTCGTTTCGCGCTGGATCGCCGACCCGGGGATCGACGGGATCATCGCCACCGGGGGGACCGGGTTTACCGGCCGGGACTGTACCCCTGGTGCCGTACGCCCGCTGCTGGATGACGAGATTCCCGGCTTCGGTGAGCTGTTCCGTCAGCTTTCGAGAGAGGAGATAGGCTCGTCGGCCATTCAGTCCCGCGCGCTCGCCGGCTTCGCCAACCGAACGTTCCTCGCTTGTCTACCCGGTTCGACGGGCGCCTGCCGGGATGCCTGGAAAGGCATCCTGCGCGAGCAGTTGGACGTTCGCCATCGCCCGTGCAACCTGGCGGAGTTGGTGCTCTTCGGCAATCACGACGGGAGGCAGGCATGAGCCGGCGACGGCGCGGCGAGACCCGGCGCGAAATCCTCAACACCGCCGAGCGGCTGCTGCAGGCGCGTGGCTTCCACGGTTTCAGCTATCATCATATTAGCGAAAAGCTGGGAGTCCGAAACGCTGCCGTTCACTACCACTTCCCCACGAAGGCCGATCTGGGGGCCGCGGTCGCCCGCCGTTTCCGTGAAGATTTCGCCTGGTGGCGGCGCCAGCTCGAGTCCCGTGGGCTCGACGGTGGGGCTCGGCTCGAAGCGTATTTCGACCTCGACGGTCGCTACGCGAGTGAGCGCAAGGTTTGTCCGCTCGGGGTCGTGGGTGTGGAGTTCGGCGGATTGCCGCCGGAGATGTGCCGCGAGGCCGGTGCTTTACAGGAGGACGTGTTCGCCTTCCTCGTGGACACCCTCGGCGACGGTCGCGCCGACGGCAGCATGCGCTTCGACGGCGATGTCGAGGACGTGGCGCGACAGGTGCTCGCCGCCACGCAGGGCGGGCTCCAGCTCGCGCGTGTGCAGGGCGAGTCTGCGTATTACAGCGTATTGAAAGGGCTCCGGTCGACGCTGGGCATGCGCGAGCTGGAGTCCGCACGGAGACTGGCCGGCTGACAGCGACACCGGATGCCAGGCGCCGGCTCCGGCCGCGAAAACGGGCATGGTTGCGTGGGCCACTTGTCACGCGGGGGGCGTGCATGGGCCGTGAAGAACTCTCTGACCTGATCGAGACTACCCTGCAGGCGGATAGCGTGGAGGCACTGCACCGTCTGTGCTCTCGCGCGGCCCACGCCTATGGGTTCGAACACTTCATCTACGGGGCGCGTTTCCCGAGCTCGCTGATTCGTCCGTTCATGCTCGTGATCAGCGGTCACCCGGACGAGTGGCGGGCCCGCTACCAGAGCCGTCACTACATCGCCCGGGATCCCGCCGTCCGTCACTGCGTCACCCACACCCGCCCGGTCCGGTGGAGCGAGCTGCTCTCCGATCCGGATCAACCCAGGAACGCGCGGCAGGTTCTCGAGGAGGCGAAGGAGTTCGGGCTGCTCGCCGGCACGTCGCTGCCCGTGCGCGGCAGCCGCGGCGAGGTCGGCCTCATGAGTTTCTCCGGCCCCCGAACGGGCCGCGAGGCGGAGCGCGAGATACTTGCGGCGCAGCCCGATCTCTTTCTGCTGTCGAGTTACGTCCACGAGGCGGTCTGCCGGATAGTCGCACGCGGCGAGATGCCGTATCAGCCGGTTCATCTCACCAATCGGGAGCGCGAGTGTCTGCTGTGGTCGGCAGAGGGCAAGACAGCCTGGGAAACGGCACAGATCCTGGGTTTGAGCGAGCGCACCGTGGTGTTCCACCTCAACAATGCGGCGAGCAAGCTCGCCGTCACCACCCGCCAGCAGGCCGTCGCGCGGGCGGTCTCCCAGGGCCTTATCGCGCCGTCGCTCGACTGATACCGACGCCTTTGTGCAGCCGTCCGTCGCGGCGCCGATGTCGGCGTTGGCGCCGCGTATCGCGCGCGGTACGAGTGTGATCCATTTCACATAAACCCTGCCGGGCAACTGCGCAACCTGTCACATCTGACAGTTATGTGCCCCCTGCCAAAGGGCGTTTACTGCCTCCCGAGTCCATAGCACTTGGAGGGCTGGGGGGATGCAACAGGAAATTCTGGTTGGACGCTCTTCCGAACCGGCGATGTCGCCGGCCGTTCTCGACGGCGTGTACCGTTTCCGCCACGACGTATTCAACAAACGGCTGGGTTGGGAGGTCAAAAGCCGTCGCGGGCGTGAGCGCGACGATTTCGATGATCTCGATCCGGTCTACATCGCCTGCCGTGAACGCGACGAAGTGATCGGCACCTTCCGCCTGTTGCCCACCACCGGGCCCTACATGCTTCGCGACACTTTTCCCGAGTTGCTCCGCGGCGAGGAAGCGCCGTGTGCGAGTGACGTCTGGGAGCTGTCGCGGTTCGCGGTCACCGCCCGCGACCCTGCCGCCCGCGTGCAGGTGACCTGCTCGTCGGAAACGATGGAGATGATGCGGGCGTGCTTTCGCTACGCCCAGGACAACGGCATACGCGAGTACGTGATGGTCACCAGCGTCGCCGTGGAGCGGATGCTGCGCGCGGTCGGCATGAACCTGGTGCGCTTCGGCGACGGCAAGGCCGTGCGTGTCGGCAAGGTGCTGTCCGTGGCCTGTCGGCTGACGATCGACGAGGCGCTGGGGCGGGCCCTGGCAGTGCCCGGGTATATCGAAGACATGCAGGACAGCGAGAGCGTGGGGAGGGAAGTGGCATGAAGCTGCTGATCGTGGGCGCCGAGCCCGCCGACAATCCGTTGGTCGAAGGGCTGATGGCGTCGCCCTTGTGGGACGTGCATACCTGCGCGGATATCGCGGAAGCGGAGCGGTTGGCTGCCGGGGAGCGCTTCGATTACATCCTGGTGGACTCCGGTGATCAGGCGCGATTGGAGGCCGCTGCCACGGGCTGCCAGGGCGCGCCTTCGACGGGAGCCCAGATCATCCAGCTGCGCGATGCCGTAGGCACGGAGCTCCAGAGTGCCGACGGGAACGCCTTGTACGGATGTTATGCGGTGGAGCCCAGGCGCTTCGCAGCGGGAGGTGGCTCATGGGTGTTCGAGTACCACGCGCCGTGCGAGGCGGCGGAGAGCGCGTGAACGTGGCCGCGCAGCCGCTCCGCTCGGTTCCCCGTCTGCTGCTGGATGGGAATGCGTGTGTGAGCGCCGCTTTCGGCCCGATGCCATCGGCGCTGGGGCCGATACGCACGGGCGATTGCGTGGACGCCTGGCTGGTCGACGCCGATCGGCCGGCGACACCCATTTCCCAGCGTCTGGCGGGAATGCGCACCGGCAGCGCCGGCCTTTACATGGCCGTGCGGCCGGTACAGTCCCCCGGGCGACGCTACGCAGCGCGTCTGGTGCCTTTCGACGGCGGCCGGGCCGTTGCCCTGGAGCTGCATGCCGAACCCGACGGCCGGCGAGAGGTGATGCCAGTCCTCGAGGATCGGCGGGACTTCATGGCCGCACTCACCGATGCAGCGCGAGCCGGGGACGAAGTGGTCGTCGGCTGCGTGGACGTGGATCGTCTGCGCCAGATCAACGTGGGGTTCGGGCACGTCTGCGGCGATGCCGTGCTCGCGGAGGTCGGCCGTCGGCTGATGAGACTCGCTGGTGACAGCGACGCGATTGCGAGCCTCGGCGGCGACGAATTCGGCGTGTTGCTGCGCGGCGGGGACGCTCGCGAGCGCACGGACGCATTCGTGCAAGCGCTGCGGCAGGCGATGGAGACCCCCATATATCACGGTGACCGGGAACTGTTCGTCACCGTCTCCGCCGGGTTCTCCTCGCCCTCGACGCCCTCGACCACCCGTGTGGACGAGCCGCTTCAGGCCGCCGAGCAGGCGCTTACCAGTGCAAGGACGCGCGGCCGGCGGGGGATGGTCATCGGGCACGCGGGCGACCGTGGTCGCGAGACCGATGCCCTGACCATGGAGGTCGCCCTGCGCCACGCCCTGACGAATGGAGAGTTCTCGTTGTGCTACCAGCCCGTGGTGGCGCTCGCGAGCGGCGAACTGCGCGGACTGGAGGCGTTGCTGCGGTGGCACAACCCAGTCTTCGGTGCGCCGCCGCCGGATGCCTTCATTCCGATCCTCGAGCAAACGGGATTGATTCATGAGGTTGGTGAATGGGTGCTGCGCCGCTCCTGCGAGGATGTGAAGCGGCTGCGCACCCCGGCGGGCCAGGAATTCGGTGTAGCGGTCAACGTCTCAGTCGTGCAGCTCAACGAACCGGGGTTCGCTGACGTCGTCCACCGCGTGCTGAGCGCCAGTGGCTTGGCGCCGCAGCGCCTGACGCTGGAGATCACCGAGCATCTGCTCATGGACCGCAGCTCTGCCGTGGCGGACGCGCTGGCGCGCTTGCGTGCCATGGGCGTGCGACTGGCGGTGGACGATTTCGGCACCGGTTATTCATCGCTCGCTTACTTGAAGCGTCTGCCCGTTCAGGTACTCAAGGTGGATCGCAGCTTCGTCCAGGGCCTGGCAGATGGCGAGGTGGGGCGGAGCATCGTGCGCGCGATTCTTGCCATGGCCACCAGCCTGGGGCTGGAGGTCGTGGTGGAAGGCGTTGAGTGCGGCGAAGAGGCGGCGTTTTTCACCGAGTGGCCCGAGCTGCTCGCACAGGGCTATCTGTTCGGCCGGCCGCAGCCGCTGCAGGCACTTTGTGAGGACTCGCGACTGCGCTTGGCAGGGTGAGCGAACCGATCTCCTCGGCGTGGCAAGCCTGGAAGAGGGATCTTCCAGCTCATGGGGCAGGGATGCCCCTTTTTCTTCGTCCGGTCACCGGGGTGTGCCGCGGTCGCCCATGCCGCTATGCTTGGGCTCCCAACGCACTCAGCCACCGTGGAGTCATGCGCTCTTACCTCCAACTCGCCCAGCGCTATACCGCTCGTCTTTCGGGGGCCTTGCTCGGCTTGCTCGTCGCTGAGCTGGCTGGCGGCGCCCTGGGTCTGTTGATCGGTTGGATTGTGGATGACTGGCGCTACTATGCCCCGGTACGACCAGGCCGGTGGCGGCGGTGGAGTGACGAGGCCGGAGAACGTGTGTTTCTCAGTGCCCTGTTCGCCTGGGCCGGCCATATCGCCAAGCTCGACGGCCGCGTCAGCGAGCAGGAAATCCAGGCGACCCGTACCGTGATGGCGGAGTTGGGGCTCGATGAGGCCTCGCGACAGTTGGCGATCGAGCAGTTCGGCGCCGGTAAGCAGCCGACCTGCCCGCGCCGCCGACTGCTGTGGCGGTTGCGTCGTCATCGCGGTGGTGATCGGCACCGCCGCTGGCTGCGCCTGCTGTTGCGTGTCGTCATGGCCGACGGGGTCCCGGGTGCAGTCGTGGAGGCGCGCATGCGTCAGGCGGCCCGGGTGCTGGGCCTGTCGGGAGAAGCGTTTCGTGAGCTTTGGCAAAGCGCGCTCGAGGCGCGTAAGCGCCGACAGCGAGTGAATGCTCGCACGTCACGTTGGGCGCAGGAAGTTCTTGGCGTCGCCGCCGAGGCGGGCCACGCCGAGGTAAGGCTCGCTTACCGGCGCGTGGTCAGCCGTCATCACCCCGACCGTCTTCTCGCCCGCGGCGTCGAGGGCGAAGCGTTACGTTCCGCCGCCGCACGCACGCGCGAAGCGCGTGCTGCTTACGAGGCCTTGTGCCAGGAGCGAGGCTGGCGCCGATAATCGGCGGTACATTGCCGGATTTCAGATAGTTGCGCAGGTCTCGCAGGAGTCCGCGAATCTCTTGAAAATCCCTGATGAGCCCCTATTCCTAATCACGCGACACCCTGGCGGTACACGGCCGCCGGCGGTTGCAACGACAGGTCGAACGATGGGAACGATGGTTGGGAGGTGTTCAGCCATGTTCGGAGACTATTGGCGGTTCGACAGACCCGGGTTCCGCGAACTGGATTGGGTAAGGGAAATGATGGACCAGCTCTTCCCCCAGGGCGAATCGATGGATATCCGGTCCGTTCCACGCGGAACCTTTCCCATGGTGAATATCGGCGCGACTGACGATGCCGTGCGTGTCTACGTGTTCGCGCCGGGCGTAGCGGCGAACGACCTGGACGTCTCCATTCAGGACAACGTGCTCATCCTGAAGGGCAGACGGGAGCTTCCGGCGCGGCAACCCGGAGGCGAGGAGCGAACGCTCGCCACCTACCGGCGTGAGCGTTTCGCCGGTGAGTTTTCACGGGCGGTGGCGCTCCCCGAGGGGTTGGACGGTGACGCGGCCGAGGCGAAGTTCCGCAATGGTGTACTCGAGATCCGTCTGCCCAAGCGCGAAGAGCTCCAGCCGCGCAAGATCGAGATCTCGGCAGCTTGAGTCGGGAGGTGATGAATCATGAGTGACGTCAAACGCTCCCAGGGTCAGGAAGTCGCCGACCGCGAGGCGGCGCGTGGATCCGTGGCAGAGGATCGGTCGGAGCGGCCATTGCTGCCGCCGGTGGATATCGTCGAAGAGAACGAGGCGATCCGTATCTACGCGGATATGCCGGGGGTGGCGCCCGAGGGCGTGAGCATCGAGCTGGACAACAACGTGCTCACGGTCAAGGGTGACATCCGGGTGGACATGCCCGAGGGAATCGCTGCGACCTACGCGGAGGTCCGTGGCTCGCAGTATTATCGCCGTTTTACCCTCGGACGCGAAATCGATGCCGAGGGCATCAAGGCCGAGGTCAAGGACGGTGTGCTCTCGCTGGCACTGCCGAAGAAGGAGGCTCACCGGCGTCGTCGGATCGAGGTGCAGACGGCGTGACGCTACGCCCGGCGAAGCCGGCATCCGGGTGGGCCCGCTCAGGCGGGCCCACCTGCTCAGAGTTCCTGCACTAGCTCCCCAACGCTGGCAGCGAGGGCTTCCACCGCGTTGTCGATCTGTGCCGCGCGGGTATACGGGGCGGGTCCAAAGCGCAATGCGCCGCCGCGCGCGTCGGTGAAAACGCCCCGCCGGCGAAGTCTGTCGCACAGGTCCGCGGCGTGGGCTGAGCGCAGGGCCAGAAAGCCGCCCGTTTCCGCCGCGGGTGCTGCGTGTGCCAGCCGGATGATCGCCGGATCGAGCTCGAGAGCGAGAAAGCCGGCTCGCAACCGCTCCACCTGTGACACGGCCTGAGCGCGCAGGACCGCGGGGGTGAGGCCGTGCTCGTCGAAAAAGTCCGCCACACGCGCCGCCCGGAACTGCGAACCGGGATCGTAAGTGGCGCCGGCGAAGCGCTGCTCCTCGTCGTAGCGCACGGGCAATCCGTCCCCCGCTTCGCCGAGGGCGCTGAATGCGGCGAACCAGCCGGTGACAGCCGGACGCAGAGCGCAGTCGGCCGGGAAGCGCAGGAAACAATTGCCTTCGCCCCACTGCAGGTACTTGTAACCGCCGGTGACCAGGTAGCAGTCGGTGAGCCCCGAGTCGCGCAGCGAAAGGGGCACGACGTTGGTGCCATGGTAGTCGTCGATGAGCAGTGGCACACCCCGCATGCGGCAGAGCTCGGCGATCCGGCCGAGTCCGGGGTTGACGCGCGCGGTTTCGAAGAAGACCCGGGATACCATGACGGCCGTGGTGGGTGTCGCCAGTGCCGCTTCAACGTCGTCGGCGAGGTGCTCCGGTGCCGCACTGGGCAGAGCCACGACCTCAACGCCCAGTTCCTGCAGCCGACAGAGCTGGCGCGCCATTGAATGGAACTCCCCATCGGTGGTGACGATTCGCCGGCGGTGGCGCCAGTCCAGCGCCGACAGCCAGGACACCAGCAGCTGGTGCGTGCTGACGCCCAGGCAGTAGCGGCCGTCGGGGTCGTCGTACCAGCGACGGAGGTAGGCGCGCAGGCGTTGCGTCCGTGCGAATGCGGATTCCCATTTGGCGTCCACGTCTCTGGCGGCGATGTCGTAGGCTTCCGTCAGCCCGTCACGTGCCACGTCGGGCCACGCCTGATGAGAGTGGCCGGTGAACAGAAGACGCTCCGCGACCCGGAAGCGCGAGTAGTGCGGGGCAAGGGTCGCAGCGAGGTTGTCGAAATCGTTCATGGGTGTGCTGTGATCGCCGTCTGGTTAGAGTCGAGCGCGAATTGCCCACAGGTCCGGGAACAGGCTCCGGTGGAGGGTCTCGCGGAGGTAGGCCGCGCCGGGGGAGCCGCCCGTCCCCGTTTTCGTGCCGATTGTGCGCTCCACCATCTTTACGTGGCGGTAGCGCCATTCCTGCAGCCCTTCGTCGAAGTCCACCAGCAGCTCTTCGATCAGGCCCGCTTCGGGGTCGTTGCGCACGATGTCCATGAGTTGCTCCTGCAGTGCCGGGTCAGGCTCGTGGACCAGGCCGGACTCGTTGACTCGCACCGGCGCCGGAACGCGATGGCCGCGGGCCTGGAGATAGGCGACGAAGGCCTCCCACAGCGTGGTCTCGGCCATGCGTTGCTGGAGGATGGCGTAGTGTTCGGGTCGTTCTTTCTGCACCGTCAGGGCCTGCGGGGAACGGAATCCGCAGACGATCTCGAGCTCCCGGAACTGCCAGGACTGGAATCCGCTGGAGCTGGCGAGGAAATCCCTGAAACTGTTGAACTCCAGCGGCGTCATCGTCTCGAGGATGTCCACCTGGCCCACCAGTGTCTTCATGATGGTGAGGATCCGTCGCATCGTCTTGGCCGCTGCCCAGGTGCGTCCGGCGGTGAGGTCCGGGCGCAACTTGTCGAGCTCGTGGAGTATTTGCTTGAACCACAGCTCGTAGGTCTGGTGGATGATGATGAACAGCGTCTCGTCGTGCTCCGGCGGGTCGGATCGCCTGGTCTGCAGTGCGAGCAGCTCGTCGAGTTTCAGATAGCTGCCGTAAGTGAGTTCCATGGTCGGAGCCTCCCGGGGACGGAGCCTGTGCGGTCTGTTGCTTTCCGCGCAATCGCGGCGTCCATAGTACAAACGTTGGCACATGGCGGTGTCGGTTCAACGCCCGAATGGGTGCTACTACTAATCCGATCACAGGTAATGCCACGTGTCAGAGCGCTTGTGCGATTCGGCTGCCAGGCGCGCGAGCGACGGCGTGGCAAGGCTCACGTCGAGTGAGCGCAACGCCGCAGCCGGATCGCACAAGCGCTCCCTTCGGGCGAGGCTGTCGGGCGCTCTCGCGGCGTTGCTCGTCGCTCATGTAGCGCTTGCTACACCACGCTCCTCGCGCCTTGCGAGAACGCCCGACAGCCTCGCTGACATGTGGCATTACCTATGATCGGATTAGTAATTCGATCGGATTAGTATTGGCCATGGGTTTCGTCGGTTCGCTCGAGGGCACGAACCCGCCGTGCCTCGTTCGGGTCGAAGCGTTCTCGCAGGAGGGCGTCGACAGCGGCCTGGCGATCCTCGGGGGCAAGCCCCGACGCTGACAGCAGCCGATCACGCTCGCGTCGGTAGGCGGCCAGCCGGTCACGCCAGTCGCTGCGGCGACGATCCAGCTCCGCAAGTCGCCGTGCCGCCGCGGCACCCGCCATGGCCGCACGGACCGTGTGTATGCGTGCCTGGTCGGCTCCGTCACGGCGCAGGCGTTGCACGCGCTCGCGCAGGGTCAATGGGAGTCGGCTTTGCCGGTGCGCTCGCCGCAAGCGGGCGGGCAATCCCTGTCTGAGTCGGTCGGGTGGTTGCGGGACGCGCTCGCGCGCACCCTGTTTGTTGAGCCAGCGGCGAAGCGCGATGGCGTAGCGGTCGAGCGGTTCTTCGTGGCCGAAGAACGCAGCCGCCATCTTGGGCCCCAGGATTCGCTGCCGCAGCGCGCGACGCCGCTCGAACGCCTCCTTCAGGCGTTCGGTGGAATGCGGTGGGCGCAGCGTGTCGGCGACGGCGCGACGGTAGCGTACGTAGCTGTCGGGTCCCCGACGATTGCATAGACCCGTCACGATATGCATTATGGATGGGTCGCGAGGTTATGCATGCGTTGAT
>NZ_JBNAZM010000072.1:0-16055 GCF_051195215.1 Arhodomonas sp. AD133
GAGTAGCTACGGCGCACGCCGTAGAGGTCCAGGAATTCCGCGTAGCTGTAGGCGATCATCGGCGCGCCACGGTCCTGATGGACCACCAGTTGTCCGGGCGCGATTCTGTGACGCGCCAGCGCTTGGCGAAACAGGTGCTTCGCCAGCGCCGCGTTCTCCTTGTGGGAGATCATCCACGCCACCGGGTAGCGGGTGTAGAGGTCGAGGATCTGGTAGAGGTTCAGATAGACCCGCGGCGTGGTGGTTGGTAACTTGCTGATATCCCACGTCCATGCCGAATTCGGTTGCTCGGCTTCGACCCGCGGGATGAGGTGATGCTGGGCGGGCCGTTGAGCCCGACGCTCGACGACCTGACGATCGGCCCGCAGGAGGCGGTAGATCGTGGACACCGACGCCAGCATCCGTCCGGCGTTGAGCTCATGGGCGTGGACCACACGGACGCTGCGGTCCTGGTTGGCCTCGCTATTCAACAGCGCCTTGATCCGGTCGCGCTCCTCGCCACTCAGCTGACGCGGCTGCACCTGAGGCGCAGGGCGTCGACGGTAGCGCTTCGCCCTGGGGTAGGTGCCGGTCCGCGACAGGCGTAGCGCATCGCAGGCGAGCGCGCGCGGCATGTTCGGGGAGCGCTGATCCAGGACCGTCATTGCGAGTGCTCGCTGTTGTGGTCCTCGATCAGCGCGAAGAGCTTTTTCTGCAGATCGACCAGCTCCTCCGCGCGCTGTGCGCGCTGCTCCGCCTTCGCCTTCTGCCGCTTGAGCTTCTCGATCTCGCGCTCCCTCGGGTCCCGGGCTTTGCGGCCGCCCTTGTCCGGCTCAAGGCCCTGTCGACCCGCTTCACCGAGCGTGCGACGCCACTCGGCCAGCTGAGCCGCGTACAGGCCGTTGCGGCGCAGCCATGCGCCCTTCTCACCGTGTGGCTGGCGCTCGTGCTCGCTCAGCAGCCGTTGCTTCTCCGCCGCGCTGAACCGCCGGCGGGTGCGGCGCTCCAGGCTCGGCTCGGTCAGGACTTCCTCGTTCTTCGTCACAGCGTCTTGCTCCTCGATCAGTGCCCAGATGTTACACACGTTCCTCTTCGGCTACTGTCGGGTGTGACGTTGACACTCAGGGGAGCGCTTCAGTTCGCGACGTCAACGCAGACGTTGCGGCATCTCACGTTGCGTGTGGCGACAGTCAATGCCTCGGCGAAAGCGCTTTATGAGTCCGTGGGATTCCGCTGTTACGGGGCGGAACCGGAATCCCTGATGGTGGATGGCGAGTACTATGACGAGGATCTCATGATTCGCGTACTATGACATTGCAATGGTGCAAATGATGCTCGCCATCACCGGACTGAAGCACAGCACCCGTTCCCCTTCCCGTGTGCTTTTTCGGATTCACTAACGGTTTCGCACATCTGGGTCTTGAAAGCAGCGCCACAGGCGTTGTTGTCGTCTGCCTCATAAAGCACCAGATACAGATGCTGTCGCTCATCGAGCGTCAGTGACATGTGCTCGAAGGGAACCGCGCCGATGCCCTCGATACGGAACGTACGCCTTCCGCGGCATTCGGCATTGACCTGATATTGGTTCCACAAGCGGCGGAATGTGGGGGAGAGGCGTTCCACGGCGGTGACCGTTTCGTGCATCGTCGGGTCGTGCGCTGCGACCCGCGCATAGCTTCGCTGGAAGCTTCCGAGGATGCCGGGTGCTTGTTCCTCCCATTCCACGAGGCGTTCGCGCATTTCCGGGTCGACGAAGAAGATCCAGAGCAGGTTGCGCTGGGTGTCCTCGTGGTCGCTGAAGGCGAAGATGCGGTCCGCCGGCGTGTTCCACGCGAGAACGTCCCAGCGCGCATTCATCACATAGGCGGGCCGCGGCGTGAGATCGCCGAGCAAGCGTTGAGCCATGGGGGAAACGGTGGCTGCGCTGTCGGCGTCGGCGGCCGGTGGCCGCTTGTGCGCGAGCAGGAAGAGGTGGCGGTGCTCGAGTTCGTCGAGCTGCAGCACGTCGGCAAGGCGGTCGAGGAAACGCTCGGATGGGTTGATCTCGCGGCCCTGCTCCAGCCACGTGTACCAGCTAAGGCCGACCCCTGCGAGCGCGGCCACCTCCTCGCGCCGCAAACCGGGCGTTCGCCGTCGATCGCCGCTCGGAAGGCCGACGTCCGCTGGTGTCAGCCGCGCCCGTGCATGACGTAGAAAGCCCGCGAGCTCGGTGCGGCTTCGGTTCAGTCGCTTGTCGCCCATCGGCTTGTACTCGCAGTAATAGGATAAAAGGCCATATAGTAACAGGCTAACGGACTCACCATAATGCCGTCGTTTTCACCAAAGGAGCGACGGTATGACGACAAATCATGACCGGCCGCCCAGCGAGGGCGCGGCAAGCACACACCAAGCCACCGCACGTGGGGGCAGCCGACTCGGTCTGCTCGTGCTCGTGTTGGGTGCGTTCGTAACGGTCTTCGATACCTTCGTCGTCAACGTTGCCATACCCAGTATTCGCGCGGCGTTTGCGGCGGACTTCGCCGGCATCGGGTTCGTGGTTGCCGCCTACGAGCTCGGCTTCGGTGGTTTTCTCATGGTCGCCGGCCGGCTGGGGGATGCGTATGGCCATCGGCGCATGTTCACGCTCGGCATCGCCGCATTCGCCGCCACGTCGGCACTATGCGGGCTCGCCCCCACCCTGGCCGTATTGATCGTCGGGCGCTTTCTTCAGGGGATATCGGCGGCCGTGTTCTTTCCCCAGGTCTATGCTCTGATTCGGGCGACGTACGACGACAACGGCCGCAATCGGGCTTTTGCATTGCTTGGTATGGCGCTGGGCTTCGCGGCGATCGCCGGACAGGTTTTCGGCGGCTTTCTGGTGGACTTCGACCTGTTCGGACTGGGCTGGCGAACGATATTCCTCGTCAACCTGCCTCTGGGCGTGGCCGTAATCCTTGCTTCGGGGAGTCTGCCACGCTCCCGTGCTCGCGTGGCTGTACACATGGATTGGCCGGGCGCGTTAGCGGGAACGGCAGCGCTGACCCTGATGCTTGCGACCCTGCTGGAGGGGCCGTCCGCTGGCTGGCCCGCGTGGACCGGGATGACGCTCGCGGCCGGGTGCGCGTTGTTTACCGGGCTGCTGTGGTGGGAACGGCGAGTCGCCGGATGCGGGGGGCAACCACTGCTCGATCTGGGCCTGTTCCGCCAGCGCCACTTTCGGCTCGGGGTCATGGTCGTATTGATGGTGTATGCAACGGCGACTGCCTTCTTCCTGGGGTTCGCGGTGTTCGTGCAATCGGGGCTGGGGCTGAGTCCGTTCCAGGCCGGATGCACGCTGGCTCCCGCGAGTGTTGGCTTTATCGGCGCATCGCTCATGGCGCCGCGGCTTGTCCGTCGATTCGGCAGTCGCGTGCTGGCGGTAGGGGCGTGTGGCTACGCAGCAGGTATGGCGCTTTTGCTGTTGACCGCGAATGCGGTGCCGCCTGCTTTGGGGGCCATGACCTACATCCCGTCGCTGGTCGTTCTCGGGATCGGGCAGGGCTTGGCCATGACGCCGTTGCTGAACTTCGTTCTCGGAGCGGTGGAAGGCAGTAAGGCCGGCATGGCGGCGGGCGTGGTTTCGACCGTGCAGAAGGTCGGGGGCGCGTTCGGGGTCGCGATCGCCGGTGTGTTTCTCGGGCCGCTCATGCACGAGTCCGCCGGGAAAATCGATGTGGCGAACCTTGTCGCCGCGCATGTCGAAACGTTCTCCGGGGTAATGCTGGCCACGATGGTTCTGGCGTTGGTTGCGTCGTTTCTGGTCGCTCAGGCGGCCCGGCCACGCCCGACCGTGGCGGCGCGGGAGACGGTGGGCGAAACGCCCTGATGTGCCTTGGCGAGGGGACGTCCGGCCGTGGCGCTCAAGGACGGAAGTAAGGTCCAGACTGGAACGGTCGCGACCATGCTGCACAACCTGCGCCGCTACAACCACGGCGAACGCGGCGCCGTCGAGGAGGAGCTGGAGGCCGCGATACCGACGCTGGTCAAGATCGGCCTGTTCGATCTTTTTTCGCCACGGGAATGGATCGAAGGCGACAATGCCGGGCGTCAATTCGTTGGCCATCGGGCGCGCGTGTATTTGGAGCGCGTCGGTTCGACGCGTTCCACTGGCCAGTCCACGGAGTAGCGCGGACCGATGCCGGGCGCAGTCTCACGAACCGGAGGCGATGCTTTCGGTGCCAGCTCCCGCTCACGCGCCTTGCCCAAAAGCCGCACAACGGCTCTGAGGCATGGTAATACGTATCGAAAGGTGAGTAAGTATAGGTGGAGAAATGGACATCACCATCAGAGTAGCGGAGCACGCTGATGCACAAGCCGTGACGAGGGGGCTGCGGCGGTCGATTCGTGAAATCTGCCACCCCGATCACCAAGGTGATGAAGCAATCATTGGCCAGTGGTTGGCGAACAAGACCGTAGCGAACGTGGCACAGTGGCTTACATCGCCGCAAGCGTTGGCGTTGGTGGCTGTTGCGGACGACCAGCTGGTGGGGATTGGCATGTTGAGCCGATCCGGGGAGGTCTTGCTCTGCTACGTTGCGCCAGAGGTCGTTGGTCAGGGCGTGGGCCATCGGCTGCTGCGCGCTCTGCTGCACACGGCAGAGGAATGGAAGCTCGAGCATGTGTATGCCGAAAGTACCGCCACGGCCAGATCATTCTACCTGCGCAATGGCTTCGAACCCGTCAGTGAGCCGGTCGTGGACGGGGGGATTCGGGGCTATCCGATGCGACGGCGGGTAGCCGCTGGCGCATAGCGCCAATCCGAGTGGCTTCCCAGGCCTTGCGCTCCCACTACGAGACCGCAGGGCGCATGTTCAATGGCCGCGATGTTGCCGCGGCAATGGGGGAAAGGGGAGTGCTTCCGCACGCTGCCGCGTCGTAGGCGCGCGCCACCCTTGCTGCGCGAGTACGTCGGCAACCTTGGCCGAATCGCTGAGATCGGGCAATGAGCATTGTGCAGCTCACTGACCAGGAATTGGGCAGCTATACTGATCGGTCAAGGGCTGAGAATACTCGGCTTACGAGGCTTCTAGCCCGGATACCGCCTAAGGGGTGACGTTGGGAGATGTCGCGATGAAAGTACCAGATTGGATAAAGCCCGCAGCCTGGGGCGTGGTCGGTGGCGCGATCGCGGCGATGATCATCGGTTTCGTCTGGGGTGGCTGGGTAACTGGCGGAACGGCCGGTGAGATGGCGGCGGAAAGCGCAGAGGTGGCCATCGTCCAAGCATTTACGCCGCTGTGTGTTGCCAAGGCGGAAGCGGAGCCGGAAAAGCTCGCGGGCTTGAAGGAAGAGAGCCGGTGGCGGCGCGGGAACTTTGTCATTGATGCCGGCTGGGTCGATAACGTGAGCGAAAAGTACCGCTCCGATGTGGCACGGTCGTGCGCGTCGACCGTGGTGGAAGGCATGAAAACGGATTGAAACGCTGAGGCACAAGCTTGCCGAATCGGCCGACTGCCCGCACAGCCAGCCGCATGGAGGAGCCCGCGAAATGGGACACATGAGGCAGGGTTCCAGTGCCGCATCCGGCCGTGGAGCCCCGCCGTGTCCCCGCGCGTAATCGCCGATTAGCTACTGATGCGCCTGAACATGAGCCGGCCCAACCCCCAGAGGAATACCGTAAAGAGTATATGGGGAATGAGCGAGGCTACGATCAGTGCCGGGCTCACACCGAGGCCAAGCAGGCCCCAGCCAATGATCGGAAAGAACACGACCAAGACGATTACCCACAGGATTAGCCCGAGGCCGGCCGCTCGGAGGAAGGTCAGCTGCGGATAGACCGCTGCCACGAAGACGACCGACCAGAACGCAACGTAGACCACGTGGAAGAGCAGCCCCACCGGCAGCGGCAACGGCCGCCCGAGCAGCGTCTGGGCGAAGGCGAGGCTCGGGGGCTCCGGCATGGGGGAGATACCGGCTCTGAATACCGGTACCATGATCACCGAGAGCAGCACGGCGTTGATGATGCCCAACAGCAGCGCCTTGCCCCCGTGCTGCTTCAGGTTTTCCGTGAAGCTCATATCGCCTCCTGGGCGGGTTATTCCGACCGTCCGACCGTCATCGAATGGTCGTCGTTTCGGCGACAACGCCGCTCGAATCCTCTACTCAAAGCGTAACGTACTAATCTTTTCAGCGATATTGGGGTGCGTCAGCGCGTCTGTGAGCCAATGCAGCCTGGCGCGAGCGCACCTTGTCCCCGAACCGATTAGGCGCTCTGACAGAGGACAATACCGCTGAGAAGATCAGTCGAACGAAGAATTCCGCGTGATGCGCCCCAGCGTCGCTAGCGCCTGGTCGACGGTGTCATCCCAGCGGTGACCGAAGTTCAGGCGTAGACAATTCCCGAATCGACCGCTGGCGGAGAAAAGCGGCCCGGGGGCGACGCTGATGCCCGCTTCTGCGGCCTGCCGGTGGACCGTCAGGGCATCGGTGCCCGACGGCAACTGGACCCACAGGAAATAGCCGCCCAGCGGGCGGGTCCATCGCGTGCCGGTGGGGAAATACTTGGCCAATGCCTGCTCGAGCGCGTTGCGTTGTCGTATGAGCTCACGGCGCAGACGGCGCAGGTGGCGCGTGTACCGTGCGCGGCCGAGATAGTCGGCGATTGCGTCCTGCGCGGGTACGCAGGTCGCCATGGTGGTCATGGTCTTCAGGCGGGCGAGCGCCTGCGTATATCGCCCGGCCGCTACCCAGCCGACGCGGTAGCCCGGGGCGAGCCACTTCGCGAAAGATCCGCAATGGATGACCAGACCACTCGTGTCGTAGTGCTTGGCCGGGGGAGGCGGTTCCTGGTCGTGGTAGAGCTCGGCATAGACGTCATCTTCGATCAGCGGGATGCCGTACTCCGCGAGCAGGGAGACGAGCTCGCGGCGTGAATCTTCCGGCATGAGACTGCCGGTCGGGTTCTGGTAGTTGGTCATGAACCAGCACGCTCGCACAGGATGTGATGCGAGCGCCTGGCGCAACGCGTCGAGATTCACACCGGTTTCCGGATCGCAGGGGATCTCGACGGCTTTCATGCCGAGCCGTTCCACCGCTTGCAGTGCCGCGTAGAAGGCCGGTGACTCCACTGCGATCGTGTCACCGGGGCTCGCTACCGCCTGTAAGGCGAGGTTCAGCGCTTCCATGGCTCCGGAAGTGATCACGATGTCGTCGACCCCGACGCGAACCCCGACGTTGATGTATCGCCGGGCGATCTGGCGGCGCAGCTCGAGGCTGCCGGGGGGCAGGTCCTCGACCGTCGTCCAGGGGTCCAGTGCCCGGGCCGAGCGGGCCATGGACATGCCCAGGTTGCGCAATGGGAACAACTGTGGGTCGGGAAATGCGGATCCCAGCGGCACGGTCTCCCTGTTCCGCGTTGCCTGGAGTGTGGCGAAGACCAGGTCCGACACGTCCACGGATACCGACGAAGCCGGGGAGGGCGCGGAGGGGTGGGTTCGCGTGGGTAAATGCCGGCTTACGAAGTAGCCGGAGCGTTGGCGCCGCTCGATGACGCCAAGCGCCTCCAGGCGGTCAAAGGCATGCATCACCGTGTTCCGGCTCAGCCCGCGCTGGCGCTGGAGCGAGCGTATGGATGGCAAGCGTTCCCCGGGCCGGAACACGCCTGCCTGGATTTGAGTGCTCAGGTCGTCGACGAGTGCTTGGTACAGGTGCACGACATGGATCCGTGGGTATCAGAAAAACGCGAAACGGCTATGTACTGTACCATCTGCTACCCACGTTAAGAGCACTATGTATGCCTTGTGGGGCCATCGTGCGCCCCGTAGCATCCGCCTCCGAAGCGTCACGACAACAGTGTGGAAAGGCCCATGGCATCGAAGCGCAGGTCCGGAGAATCCGTTGGTCTCGTGGACACGGCATTGAGCGTTCTGGCCGCATTCTTCGGCGTGCAAAGTCAACGCAACCGGGAGCGGGATTTCACACGTGGGAATCCGGCGGTGTTCATCGGTGTGGCGAGCGTAATGACAGTGGCCGTGGTGCTCGTTCTGGTGCTCGCGGTCCGGCTGGCTCTGACGGTGGCGGGGGCATGACGGTGTCGCCCTCCATTGGACTATGGCGGGCAGTGCGTTCATTGCTGACCGCCTCGGCCCTGACCGTATGGGTGGCCAGCGCATCCGCAGCACCGTCGGACACGCTCGCACAGCGTATGGCGCCGTGCATGAGCTGTCACACCGGCGCCGCCGCTGATACGCAATCCGGTTTCGTTCCACGGCTGGACGGCAAACCCGCCGGTTACCTGTTCAATCAGCTCGTGAATTACCGCGAGGGCCGCCGGGAGAACAAGGCCATGGCGCATCTGGTGCGCAATATTTCGGATGCCTACCTGTGGGAAATGGCGCAGTTCTTCGCTGACAGAGACGCGAAGCAGCGTTCCCGAAAGCCACCCGCGACAGAGACTGCGGACATGGCGCACGGTCGCACGCTGGTGCGTGACGGTGTTCCGGCACGGGACATTCCCGCCTGTCAGGCCTGCCACGGGCAGCGGTTGACGGGTGTTCGTCCGAACACGCCGGCCCTGATTGGATTGCCACGCCACTACATCATGGCGCAGATCGGCGCATGGCAGACCGATACCCGGGCGGCGGCGGCCCCCGACTGCATGCATGAGATCGCCGGGCGCCTGACATCGCGGGACGTACAAGCGGTCTCGTCGTGGCTCGCCGCGCAGCCCGTGCCCGCGCAGATGACACCCCGTGAACGGCCCATCGCCGAACCACCCATGCGTTGCGGCAGCGTCGAACGGCCCGGACGGTAAGCCATGCGAATGAGACACATACTGCTATTGGTTATGCTGTCGGTGGTCTTGGGGCATTCCCGGACCGCGGCATCGGCAGACATCGCCCGTGGCGAATACCTGGTGAAGGTGGGGAACTGCGCCGGCTGCCATACTGCGCGCGGTGGCGCCGATTTCGCCGGGGGGAGGGCGATTCAGAGCCCCTTTGGGACTTTCCGCACGCCCAATATTACGCCGCATGACGAAACAGGCATCGGCGAGTGGAATCGCGACGAGTTCTGGCAGGCGCTCCATAACGGAGAGCGTCCCGACGGTGCACCGATATACCCGGCGTGCCCTTATCCCAACTACACGCGTGTCCGCCGTCGGGATGTCGACGCGATTTTCGCGTACCTGCGGTCCGTCCCGGCCGTTGATCGGGTCAACCAGGACCACGAGCTCGATTTCCCGGCATCCGTGCGTGCCTTCGTGAATGTCTGGCAGGGGTTGTTCTTCGAACCCGGTACGTTGGCGCCGCAGCGTGACCGTGGCGAACTCTGGAACCGGGGGGCCTATCTGGTCAAAGGGTTAGGTCACTGCAGTGCGTGCCACAGAGCCCGCGGCGCGCTCGGGGCGCGCCGTATGGATGATCCGACGACGGGCGGTCGCATACACGGGTGGTACGCGCCGAGCCTGCATTCACGCGCGGAGGCCGGGCTGCAAGGGTGGCGCGTGGAGGATGCGGCAGCGTTCATTCGTAGTGGTATATTCGAAGACGCCCGGATGAACGGACCCATGGCGGACGTGGTGTTCGACAGTCTGCAGTACCTGAGTGGTCGCGACGCCCGGGCGATTGCCGTGTACCTGACGAACCTGCCGGACCACGATGCGCGGTCGGCGGCGCAACTCCTGGCCGTGAGAGAACATCGGCGCCGAACGATGCGCGGGCAGGGACGTGCGATCTATGAGGAACACTGTGCCGAGTGTCACGCCAGCGACGGGGAGGGCAGCGTGGCCGCGCCGGCGCTGGTGGGCAACCGGGCGGTGACGCTCGCCGACCCGAAGAATCTCGTCAACGTAATACGCCATGGTGCCTACCCGGCCAGCACCGACGGTAATCCCAGGCCGTTCGGGATGCCGCCTTTCTACCAGCTCAGCAGGCAGGAGTTGGCTGCCGTCATCACGTATATCCGCACGAGTTGGGGCAATGACGCATCGCCCGTGTCCACAGCCAATGTTGCCTGGTGAGCGCGGGTGATTCGGTCTTCAGTCCGCCTTGCTGACGATCAGCGATGCGTTTACCCCGCCAAAGCCGAAGCCGTTGCACAGCGCATGCGTCACGGTCTTCGCGCGTGCGGCGTTGGGTACGAAGTCCAGGTTTCGCATGGAGTCATCCACGCAATCGAGGTTCAGAGTGGGCGGCAGGGTGTCATCGATCACGGCCATTGCCGAGAACACGCTCTCGACGCCACCTGCGGCACCCAGTAGATGGCCGGTCGCGGACTTCGTCGAGGACAAGGGCACACCGGGCAACGTGTCACCGAAAACGTTCCGCAACGCCGCGATCTCAGCCCTGTCGCCGACCGGTGTGGATGTGGCATGGGCATTGATGTAACTCACATCCGCCGGTTCGAGGTCGGCCATCCTGAGGGCCGCACGTATCGACGCAGTAGCGCCGGCGCCGTCCTCCGGGCCGGCGGTGATGTGGTAGGCATCGGCGCTGGTCCCGTAACCGCTCAGGACTGCCAGCGGCGTTGCACCGCGAGCGCGGGCGTGCGCCAGCGTTTCTATGACCATCAGTCCGG
This sequence comes from Arhodomonas sp. AD133, assembly GCF_051195215.1. Taxonomy (NCBI): domain Bacteria; kingdom Pseudomonadati; phylum Pseudomonadota; class Gammaproteobacteria; order Chromatiales; family Ectothiorhodospiraceae; genus Arhodomonas; species Arhodomonas sp. AD133. The sequence continues at coordinate 10,513 of NZ_JBNAZM010000072.1, forward strand.
CTCCTTCGCCCATCACGAAGCCGTTGCGTGACCGGTCGAACGGGCGCGAGGCCCTTGTCGGCTCTTCGGCCTCGGTGGATAGCGCCTTGAGCGCATGAAAGCTGGCGAGGGACAGCGGGTCGACGCACGCCTCCGTTCCGCCGACCAATGCCACGTCCGCTTCGCCACTGCGGATCATGCGCATGCCATCGCCGACGGCCTGTATGCCCGCCGCGCACGCCGTCACGGGGCAGCCGAGGGGGCCCTTGAAACCGAATTCAATCGACACGTTACCCGCTGCCAGGTTGGCCAGGAACGCCGGGACAGTGAATGGAGACAAACGCTTGTGGCCCCGCTGCTGCATGACCTCCTGAGATCGGGTGATCGTCGGAAAGCCACCGATGCCCGTGGCAATTACGGTGGCGGTCGCCTGTTTCGCCGACTCCGACTCCGGAAACCAGTTCGCCTGCGTCAGCGCTTCCTGCGCTGCGGCCAAGGCATAGATGGTGAACAGATCCAGTTTCTTGCGTGCCTTCTTCTCGACCACCTCGTCAATGTCCAACCCCGCGTCCGGGTCGTTTTCGACGGTGGGTACCTGGCCTGCAATCGTGACGGGAAGATCGGTCGTATCGAACCGGTCAATCGGTGCAATGCCCGACCGACCCTCGATCAGGCGTTGCCAGACCCGTCTGACGCCGCATCCCAGGGGGCTGAGCATACCCATACCGGTAATCACGAGGGGGGAGGTCATGCCTTCTCCATTGCGTATAGCCAGTGTGAGTGTTCGGTTGCTGGACCCTACCACTGGGCAATATATGATCAACATAATATTATGCCGGGCCGGCAGGGGTGAGGTGACCGTCGAGACGAGGAGGAAGCGCCATGCCTTACGGGAAGAGTCACAAGGCAAAATCCAAGGAGCGTATTCTAAACGCTGCCAGCGAACTGTTTTTTCGTTATGGATTCGACAAAGTCTCGATCAGCGACATCATGAAGAAAGCGAACATGACCCATGGTGCTTTTTATGCGCATTTCGAGTCGAAAGAGGCATTGTACAGCGCGTCGTTCTTCGAAACGCTCAAGCGCAGCCGTGCCGCCCGGTTGGTAAAGGGGCCATTGGCCGTGAAGCACCTGACTGCTCTGGTCGCCAACTATTGGAACCTGCGGGAGCTCGAAAAAAAGAGCAAACCGGCGCCGGAAAATATTCTATTCAATGAGATCGGCAGCGAAAACACCAGCATCAAAGGTGTGTTCGAGGCTTCGTACAACAATACGAAGAAAATTCTCGAAACCCGGCTGAGGGCACTCAGCCGACTCAGGAAGCTGCCCATCGAACACGATCGCGAAGCTATCGCGGAACAGGCGCGTGCCATACTCGCATCGCTGGTCGGCGCGGTCGCCATCGCCAAGAGTATTCCCCATGAAGAAGAGCGGCGCCGCATTCTGCAGGCGACTCAGAAGCAGATACTGACCATGCTCGGCGTCGATGAAAGGGAACTGGACAACGTATTGGGAACCACCGGAGTATCCGGCTGTTAGCGGGCCGCCAGGGAGGGACGTCTGGTTTGTGTCAGGTGGAAGAGGGCAGCGGAAGGCGGTCGCGCGGATTGCGTTACACGGGTAGCGCGGTGGGTGAAGCAAGGCCCCGACCGTCGTCGTAACGATCGGCCAGGGCCTGTTCGATTTCGCTGCGAAGGCTGGCAGCGGCCTTTCGGCGCTTGCTGCCGCGGCTCCTTTCGTGAACGCCGCCCTTGCGCATGAGCTTGGAGCGGGCGGCTACCAGGTTGCGTCGCTTCATGTGGCCTCCTGAAATTGGCGGGCGTTGAAACGCCGTAATAGTCTACCGTTGTCGAGGCGCTATTTACACATGCTCCACGCCGAGCGTGCGAACCTCGTGGGTGGCGTGGTCGCTCAGATTCTCCCGGGCCGGAGGTACACGAACCAATACATCAGCGCGACGAGCACACCGCCGCCAATGACATTACCAAGGGTGACCGGCAATAGCACACGCAGGAATTCGACGGGCGTGATCTGCAGCGGAGCCGCTTGAATGGTGTTCCAGAAGCTCGGCTCGGCCAACGCGGCAATGAAAGCCGCGCACGGAAGATAGAACATGACGGCGACGGCATGTTCCAGGCCAAGCGCATAAAATGCCGCGACGGGAGGTGTCAAAGCCAGGATCCGATCGGTCGTCGAACGCGCGCTGTAGGTCAGCCACACGCCCAGGCATAGAAGCGTATTCCCGAGAATGCCGAGAAACAGGGCGTCGACGAAGTCGAGTCCGGACAGGCGTGCCGCCGAGTCAATCAGGGATGAGCCCACCGCGCCGTCGCCCTCCTGGTGTTGTCCCGCGACGATCAGCATGGCACCCGTGGCGACTGCGCCGATGAAGTTACCCACGAAGACAATGGCCCACGCGCGCAGGAGCCACCAGGTGGGCAGGCGCCCGTGCGCCCACGCCATGACCATGAGGTTATTGGTCGTGAAAAGCTCCGCGCCGCCGACAATCGCGAGCACGTAGGCAAGGGAGAAAGCGATGCCACCGAGCATCTTGCCGAGGCCGTGGGGCATATCACCGCCGAAACCGGACGAGACCGAGGCGGCAAAGGTTGCGCCGAATGCAATATAGGCGCCGGCGAGTGCCGCCAGCGCCAGCAGGCTGAGGCCATCCTGTTCGGCCTTTTCCGCACCGGCGCGCTCAGCGCGCTTGGCCATGTCCTTCGGTAGAACCGCATCCGGCAGTCCGAATCGATCAGCACTCTCGTCCGGTTCGCGTTGCATTCCACCTCCCATGCGCGAATGGCGATGATGACATTGTAGGTGCCTATCGTGATGGACCGGGGGCGCGGGAAGCTACACATGGGCGAATATGCGTGTAATGTATATTATGTTAAATAGTGGATTCTCACCACCACGACCACGGCAAGCTCGCTCAAAAGACCACTCCTACGACCAACTTGGCCGGCACGCACATGCGCGACGATCACCACCCCTTCTACGGCAGCAGAGACGGCGTAGGTGTTCGAGCTCCGCGCACGGTAGTCGTCCCTCTATCTGGGACTGAGCCCGATTGTCCACTCGCTAAGTACCTCTGTGGAGACCTGAGCCTTCTCTAGCATGACCAGAAGTTCCTCCTGTCGTGGCTGGCCAAAAACCACTCGGTAGGTGGCAAGCTGGTGCTTTAGCCGGCGAAAGGCCTCCACCTCCCGGGTATAAGGAAGCGCGGGAACATGGCGCTGCACCTTGAACGGTCCGCGAGCAACCCAGAACGGAATTAAGTCGTCAGCACCCTCGTCGCGCGCCCGTCGGTCAGCGATCGAGAATAGCAACTCCCAAATGTCGTCCCCTGGCGTCCAACACGCCTTCGCTGCGGTTCCGAATTGGTGCGCAACGTTCCGGCGCACCGCGTGGCCCTTGTAGCGGTGAATCCTTCCCTCACGTTGTTCGAGATCCACGGGATTGCCGGGCAGGTTCCAATGAACCAGCCGGTGGCACCAAGGGTGAAAATCGAGTCCCTCCTGCCCCACGGACGTGCTCGTCAGCACAAACGGGCGAAACGGGCTATTGAACGCAGCGCGGATGGCATCCTGGCTGACCATTCCGTCCTCGCTGCGGAAGTCGCCGAAGCGCTGGGCGAAGGTGGTCCGGATACGCAGCGTATTGGGTTCGAGGCCCCCATCGCCGCTGGGCTCCAGGAACTGGGCGTGGATCCTTGTTGGGCGCGGATCGACGCGCGCGGCCAGCTCCTCCACGCAGGTCTCGGCGAGCTGGTCGGCAGGTACTTCGGTTGACCAGCCGTGCTGCTCCCGGGCCAAGTGCCAGGCCTCGTCCATGACGGCCTGCAGATTGCCGTCGGTGCAGTAGCGCAGGACGCGTCGCCAGTAAACAGCTTCCCCCGACACGCGTTCCTCGGACTCGAGCTGTTCAAGCAGGGACATGACCGCCGGGCGGTTGAACAGATTCCAAAAGGCCTGTGCCAACCGCGTGGCCAGGGCCCGCCTCCTCTCGTCGGACACGCCAGCCGAGGCCAGCGTGCGGGCCGCGACGACGCCCGGCGCGCCGAGGGCCGCTTCGGTCAACAGCTCAGCAAGTCCCCTCGGCATTGGCCCCAAGGTATCGGTGTCGAGGTCCAAAAGGTCCTGCAGGTACGACGGGAATACTTCGGGGTTCGGTTTACCGGTGTCGTCTGGAGACGCACCAGCCCAATACTTGAGGAAATCTCTCAGCTCAGGGTCAAGCAGCAGCGGTGCCATGTACTGCCAGCGAGGATCCGGCTCCGCGGTCGGATCCCCCTGCCAGTCCAGCTCGTCGAGCATGGTCTCGATCCGCCGCCGGACCCAGTCCCGCAGGTCGGCACCCTGGGGTGCCGACAAGGGATGAGCCCGGTCCGCGAACGCCAGACAAGGCATAAGCAGCAGAAGCAGCCTATGGCGGGCTCGGGTTCCTTTCTGGTCCGCGAACCGAAGCAAGGGGCTGCGCTGTTCCGTGTAATCCTTCGACGCACCGCCGGTCATGCGCCGTTCGGCCTCGTAGCTGAGCACGGCACTCACCACATCGGGCACGAAATTCCAGGCGGAGAACAGCAGCGTCTTGGTCCGATTCTCCTGCCCCTCGAATGGGCCCCGGAGAGGCCAGTAAGGCAGGGATGGGGGCATCCAGAGCAGCTTCCAAAGGCCCGTGTCCAGCAGCTCCTCCACCATTGAGCGCAGCTTGGCGTGGTTCGACTCGATCTGCGTCCAGCGCGAGAGCGCTTGCCGGTCCAGAAAGGCGTCCGGATAGCTTGCCAACACCCGCTTGAGCTTGTCCGGCTGCTCTGCCCGCGCCTCTCGCACCCGCTCATTGACCTTGTAGCCCTGCATGAAGTGCGGCAGGTATGGCCCGCCCTTCCAGTAGGCCAGCGGATCCTGATCGCCAACAGCGCTGAACCAGGCGTCGGCGGCGAGGTACTGCCGCACATCGCCCGCCGCCAGCTGGAGGGCACTCTTGCGCTCCTCCACCATGGCATCGTGCTCATCACTGGCCGCCACGCGCTCGGTTCGGGCCATGACGGCCTGCAGGCTCTCTTCGGCTGCCCGCTTGGCGTCGAGCAACTGGTGGCTTTGCCCGGCAGTCGCGCGCTTCAGCTCCCGGCCAAAGGCCGCCAGGCGTTCTTCCAGGCGAGCCACGCGGCTTTCGTCGTAGTCCAGCAGAAAACGCGTGGTTGCGAGGAAGTCCCGGTAGTGATTGTCCTCCCCTACTTCCGCATCCGCGGTGTAGAGCTTGTAGGGGGTGGCTGACAGCAGCAGGATCCGCACCGGGTGCCCCCTGGCATTGCGGGTATGGAACAAGCGCTGCGCCAGCTGCGATGCCGTATCGCCCCCGTCCTCGTCCTGGTTCACCAGGGCCTTGAAGCGCTGGAACTCATCCAGAATAACTAGGTCCGGCTCCAATGCCTCGATGCAGACTTCGGCCAGGATCTGCCTCAGCCACCCGGTCAGGTGGTTCCTTCGTAAGCGCCGTTAAATCGACGCTCTTGCCTCAGTCGTATTGGGCGACTTTTTTCGAAGCGGGTAACCCGGCATTCC
>NZ_JBNAZM010000073.1:0-15738 GCF_051195215.1 Arhodomonas sp. AD133
GGAAGAGGGGCTGCGCTTCGCGGTGCGCGAGGGTGGCCGAACCGTCGGCGCCGGCGTCGTCTCCAAGATCATCGAGTGATGTCGGAGAGGCGTCTCGGGGTTTCCTGTCGGGGCGCCTTTCTGTAAACTACGAGATTCGCCGGCGGATACGTACGTCGCGAACTACAGGCCAGTAGCTCAATTGGCAGAGCAGCGGTCTCCAAAACCGCAGGTTGGGGGTTCGAGTCCCTCCTGGCCTGCCATCTAACACCGGCGCCGCCGCCTTACCAGGCGGCGGCGTGCTGTTTGTGCGGGCAATCCATGAGTGCCAGAGCCGAAAGTCAGTCCTCGCCGCTCGACTCCGTCAAGCTCGTTGTGGCCGTCGGTTTGTTCCTGGCCGGCGTGGTCGCCTTCTACTGGTTTGAAGCCGAGTCCTCCCTCTACCGGGTGCTGGGCCTGCTGGTCGTTGCCGGTGTTTCTGCCGCGATCGCCATGACGACGGCGCAGGGCAAGGCTACTTGGGCATTTGCCCGCGAGTCACGCCAGGAGTTGCGACGCGTCGTGTGGCCGACGCGGCAGGAGACGTTGCAGACCACGCTCATCGTGATCGTGATGGTGCTGATCGTAGCGGTGCTTCTGTGGTTGCTGGATATGTTTTTCCTGTGGGGCGTCGAGTCCCTCGTGCGCCCCGGGGGTTGATCGGGAATGGCCAAGCGCTGGTACGTGGTACACGCCTATTCGGGTTTCGAGAATCAGGTCAAGCGCTCGCTGAAGGAGCGCATTCGCCGTGCGGGCATGGAGGATGCGTTCGGTGAGATCCTGGTGCCTACCGAAGAGGTCGTCGAGATCAAGGACGGGCAGAAACGTCGCAGCGAGCGTAAGTTTTTCCCGGGTTACGTGCTCGTCCAGATGGAGATGACCGACGACACCTGGCACCTGGTGCGGGACGTGCCGCGGGTGATGGGGTTCATTGGCGGCTCCAGCGACCGGCCGGCGCCGATCTCCGAGCGCGAAGCCGAGCAGATCCTCAATCGGGTCAAGGAAGGTACCGAAAAGCCGCGTCCGAAGGTCCTCTTCGAGGTCGGCGAGGTGGTACGCGTCACCGATGGCCCGTTTACCGATTTCAACGGAGTGGTCGAGGAGGTCAACTACGAGAAAAGTCGCCTGCGGGTGGCTGTGTTGATCTTTGGTCGCTCCACTCCGGTCGAGCTGGAATTCAGCCAGGTCGAGAAGGGGTGAGCCGAAGCGCTGCTGGTGCGGTGCCGGCTGCCCGTCCGCTTCGAGTTGAGGGCGTTCCCGCCCGTGAGGGGAGCCGACGGTAACCAGTCCGCGGCGTTTGCACCCAAATCTTAGGAGTGACTGATGGCCAAGAAAGTCGAAGCCTACATCAAGCTTCAGGTCGCCGCCGGCCAAGCCAATCCGAGCCCGCCCGTAGGGCCGGCGCTCGGTCAGCACGGCGTGAACATCATGGAGTTCTGCAAGGCGTTCAACGCCCAGACCCAGGAGATGGAGCCGGGTCTGCCGATTCCGGTTGTGATCACGGTCTACAACGACCGTAGCTTCACGTTCGTTACCAAGACCCCGCCGGCTGCGATCCTGCTCAAGAAGGCGGCCGGCATCAAGTCGGGCAGCGGTCAGCCGAACACCAGCAAGGTCGGTTCGGTCAATCGCGAACAGCTCGAGGAGATCGCGAAGAGCAAGTGGCCGGACCTGAACGCGGCGGACATGGATGCGGCGGTGCGCACCATTGCCGGTAGCGCGCGCTCCATGGGCCTGGACGTCGAGGGGGTGTGACGACATGGCGAAGCTGACCAAGCGGCAGAAGACTTTCCGGGAGCGTGTCGACGCAACCCGTGCATATGATGCCGACGAGGCGTTCGGCCTGCTCAAGGAGCTGGCGAGCGCAAAGTTTGTCGAGTCCGTCGATGTCTCCGTCAACCTCGGCGTCGATCCCCGCAAGTCCGACCAGGTGGTCCGTGGTTCCACGGTGCTGCCTAACGGCACGGGCAAGAGCGTGCGCATTGCCGTGTTCACCCAGGGGGCGAATGCGGACGCGGCGCGTGAAGCCGGTGCCGACGAAGTGGGGCTCGAGGACCTTGCCGAGCGCATTCAGGGCGGCGAGCTCAACTTCGACGTCGTCATCGCCACGCCTGATGCCATGGGCGTCGTTGGCCGGCTTGGGCCGATCCTCGGTCCGCGCGGGCTGATGCCGAACCCCAAGGTGGGGACGGTGACGACCGACGTGACAGCCGCCGTGGAAAATGCCAAGGCGGGTCAGGTGCGCTACCGCACGGACCGGGGCGGGCTGATCCACTGCACGCTCGGCAAGGCGGATTTCGAGGCCGCGCAACTGAAGCAGAATCTCGAGGCGCTGATCAACGATCTCCGGAAAATGAAGCCGTCCACGTCCAAGGGCACTTACCTGAAGAAGGTGACGGTGTCCACGACGATGGGGCCGGGGGTCAGCGTGGATCTCGCAACGCTCGGTGCGTAACCACCGGGCGTGGCTCGCGGCGTGCCGCGTGCCGTACCGGGTCTTGAGGCTGTCGTCGACGCGACAGCCGTCTAAGACCGCATGGTGCACCCCCGATGGGTGCTTAAAGGCCAGCAGGCCGCCTGCGCAGACGGTGCAGCCCAGACAGGATCGATCTTCCTGCAAGTGGCCACCGTTGCCGCCCCGAGATGGGGCAGGGCGGGCAAGGGCTTTGCCTGCCCGGGCATGACCGGCTTAGGCCGGAGGCCCCTTAACCAACCGCGTTCCAGGAGGAAAGCAATGGGACTGAGTCTGGAACAGAAAAAGCGGATGGTGCAGGAGGTCGCCAGCGTCGCCGCAGACGCCCACTCCGCCGTGGCGGCGGAGTACAGGGGGTTGACTGCCGGTGACATGGATCGACTGCGTGTGAAAGCGCGTGAGTCCGGCGTGTACGTCAAGGTGCTCAAGAACACCCTCGCCAAGCGGGCGGTCGAGGGCACCGAATTCGAGTGCATGTCGGAGGGCTTCGAAGGCCCGTTGCTCATCGCCTTCTCGCAGGAGGATCCGGGTTCGGCGGCTCGCGTTATCCGGGATTTTTCCAAGGAGCGTGAGCAGCTGGTGGTGAAGATGGTCTCCGTCGGTGGCGAGCTTTATGGCGCCGCCGAGGCAGAGCGTCTCGCTAACCTGCCGACCTACGACGAGGCGGTCAGCCGTCTCATGGCGACGATGCGTGCGCCGGTCCAGAAGCTCGCTACCACCCTGAACGAGGTGCCGGGCAAGCTGGTGCGGACGCTCGCAGCGGTGAAGGACGCCAAATAGTAACGGCTGACAGCACCGCGATCCTGACTGTCGCTGCTTTCTGGTTATTCGACATTACGCGTCAACCGAGGAGATTTGACGATGGCCGTATCTAAGGACGATATTCTTGAGACGATCGCTTCCATGTCCGTCATGGAAGTCGTCGAGCTGATCGAGGCAATGGAAGAGAAGTTCGGCGTGACCGCCGCTGCGGCGGTGGCCGCTGCTCCGGCCGCCGGTGGTGGCGAGGCCGCTGCCGAGGAAGAGCAGACCGAGTTCGACGTCGTGCTTTCGAGCTTCGGTTCCAACAAGGTCGGCGTGATCAAGGCGGTCCGCGGCGTCACCGGCCTTGGTCTGAAGGAGGCCAAGGAAGTGGTCGAGGGCGCGCCTGCTCCGATCAAGGAGGGCGCTTCCAAGGAAGAGGCCGAGGAAATCAAGGCCAAGCTGGAAGAGGCGGGCGCCTCCGTCGAGCTCAAGTAAGGGCCGAGTGGGCTCCGCAAGCACAGCTTGAGAGACGGGAATTGGCTGGTGGCCAGTGGGCCGCCGGCCTTTTCCCGTTTGTGTCTGTAACGCAATGGCGGCCCAAAGCACTGCGCATCGCGGTGTGCAGCGCTTTGGACACGCCACTGGAACCAACCCTGGGTGAGGAACCTCGATGGCCTACTCGTTCACCGAAAAGAAGCGCATCCGGAAGGACTTTGGCAAGCAGCCGAACATTCTGGATGTTCCCTATCTCCTCGCCACACAGATCGAGTCGTACCGCGACTTCCTGCAGCTCGACCGTAAGGCCGACAACCGTGAGGACGGCGGTCTGCACGGGGCATTCAAGTCCGTCTTCCCGATCGAGAGCTATTCCGGCAGCGCCGGGCTCGAGTACGTCAGTTACCGTATCGGCGAGCCGCCGTTCGACGTCAAGGAGTGCCAGCTTCGCGGTCTGACCTACGCCGCGCCGCTGCGCGTGCTCGTGCGGCTGGTCATCTACGACAAGGACTCGCGCACGGTCAAGGACATCAAGGAGCAGGAAGTGTACATGGGCGAGCTGCCGCTCATGACGCGTAATGGCACTTTCGTGGTCAACGGGACCGAGCGGGTGATCGTCTCCCAGTTGCACCGCTCCCCGGGTGTGTTCTTCGATCATGACAAGGGCAAGACCCACTCTTCGGGCAAGCTCCTGTTCTCGGCGCGCGTGATCCCCTATCGCGGCTCCTGGCTGGACTTCGAATTCGATCCGAAGGACGCGATCTTCGTGCGTATCGACCGCCGCCGCAAGCTGCCGGCGACGGTGCTGCTGCGTGCGCTCGGGTTCGACAATCAGCAGATTCTCGACCTGTTCTTCGACAAGAACACGTTCCGCTTCCGCAACGGCTCCGTGGTGCTCGACCTGGTGCCGGAGCGGCTGCGCGGCGAAACCGCGACTTTCGACATCAAGGCGGACGGCGAGGTCATCGTCGAGAACGGGCGTCGCATCACTGCTCGGCACATCCGCCGCATGGAGAAGGCGGGCCTGACCGAGCTCGAGGTCCCGGACGATTATCTCACCGGCAAGATCGTCGCCCACGACGTGGTCGACACCGGCACCGGCGAGATCATCGCCGAGGCCAATGCCGAGCTCACTGACGAGCAGGTCCAGCAGATCCGCGACGCCGGCATCGAAGGCATCGACACGCTGTTCGTCAACGACCTCGACCGCGGCCCCTACATCTCCAATACGCTGCGCATCGACTCCACGCGTACCCAGCTGGAGGCGCTGGTGGAGATCTATCGCATGATGCGTCCGGGTGAGCCGCCGACGAAGGAAGCCGCCGAGGCGCTGTTCGAGAACCTGTTCTTCAGCGCCGACCGCTACGACCTGTCACCGGTCGGCCGGATGAAGTTCAACCTGCGCGTGGGCCGTGACGAGGTCACCGGCCAGGGCGTGCTCGACAACAGCGACATCCTCGCGGTGTTGCACGAGCTCATCAATATTCGCAACGGCAAGGGCAGCACCGACGACATCGACCACCTCGGCAACCGCCGTGTGCGCTGTGTCGGCGAGATGGCCGAGAACGTTTTCCGCGTGGGCCTGGTGCGCGTCGAGCGCGCCGTGCGCGAGCGCCTGTCGCTCGCCGAGAGCGAGGGGCTGATGCCCCAGGAGCTGATCAACGCCAAGCCCGTGGCGGCGGCGATCAAGGAGTTCTTCGGCTCGTCGCAGCTGTCGCAGTTCATGGACCAGAACAACCCGCTCTCCGAGGTGACCCACAAGCGCCGGGTCTCCGCGCTGGGTCCGGGTGGCCTGACTCGTGAGCGTGCCGGCTTCGAAGTGCGCGACGTGCACCCGACCCACTACGGTCGTGTCTGCCCCATCGAGACGCCCGAGGGGCCGAACATCGGCCTGATCAACTCGCTCGCCGTGTATGCACGCACCAACCGGTACGGCTTCCTGGAGACACCGTACCGCAAGGTCGTGAACGGGCAGGTGACCGATCAGGTGGAGTATCTCTCGGCCATCGAGGAGGCCCGCTACATCATCGCCCAGGCCAACGCCCGGGTCGACGAGAGCGGCCGTCTGGTGGACGACCTGATCTCGATCCGCCATCAGAACGAGTTCGGCATGTCCACACCGGACAAGGTCCAGTACATGGACGTCTCGCCGAAGCAGATCGTCTCCGTGGCGGCATCCATGGTGCCGTTCCTCGAGCACGACGACGCCAACCGCGCGCTCATGGGCTCGAACATGCAGCGCCAGGCCGTGCCGACACTGCGCGCGGAGAAGCCGTTGGTGGGCACCGGCATGGAGCGGGCGGTGGCCGTGGACTCCGGCGTGACCGTCTGCGCCGATCGCGGCGGTGTGGTCGAGCAGGTGGATGCCGCGCGCGTGGTGGTGCGGGTCAACGACAATGAGACCGCGCCGGGCGAGCCGGGCGTCGACATCTACAACCTCACCAAGTACACGCGCTCGAACCAGAACACCTGTCAGAACCAGAAGGTGCTGGTGCGCCCGGGCGACAGCGTCGCCAGCGGGGACGTGCTCGCCGACGGCCCGTCCACCGACATGGGCGAGCTCGCGCTTGGTCAGAACATGCGCGTCGCCTTCATGCCGTGGAACGGCTACAACTTCGAGGATTCCATCCTCGTCTCCGAGCGCGTGGTGCAGGAGGACCGCTACACGACGATCCACATCGAGGAGCTTACCTGTGTGGCCCGGGATACCAAGCTGGGCCCGGAGGAGATCACCGCGGATATCCCCAATGTGGGTGAGGGTGCTCTCTCGCGCCTCGACGAGTCGGGTATCGTCTATATCGGCGCCGAAGTGAAGGCCGGTGACATCCTCGTCGGCAAGGTCACCCCCAAGGGCGAGACCCAGCTGACGCCGGAGGAGAAGCTCCTGCGCGCGATCTTCGGCGAGAAGGCCTCGGACGTTAAGGATACCTCCCAGCGTGTGCCCTCGGGTATGGACGGCACCGTCATCGACGTTCAGGTGTTCACGCGTGACGGCGTCGAAAAGGACCAGCGCGCGCTGTCCATCGAGGCGGACGCGCTGTCTGCGGTTCGCAAGGACCTGAACGATCAGTACCGGATCTTCGAGGACGACGCCTTCGCGCGCCTCGAACGGCTGCTGGTGGGCAAGGTTGCCGAAGGTGGCCCGAATGGTCTGCGTGCCGGTGCCGAAATCACGGCCGATTACCTGGCGGGTGTCGAGCGCAGCCGCTGGTTCGAGATCCGCCTGCGCGATGACGAGGTCAATCAGCAGCTCGAGAAGGTTCAAGCGCAGCTCAAGGCGCAGCGCGAGGCGTTCGACCAGCGTTTCGACGAGAAGAAGGCCAAGATCACCGCAGGTGACGACCTTGCTCCCGGCGTGCTCAAGATGGTCAAGGTCTATCTCGCCGTGAAACGCCGCATATCGCCCGGCGACAAGCTCGCCGGCCGTCACGGCAACAAGGGTGTTATCTCCCGCGTCGTGCCTGTCGAGGACATGCCGTTCGACGAGAATGGCGAGGCCATCGACGTGGTGCTCTCGCCGCTTGGCGTGCCCTCCCGAATGAACATCGGTCAGGTGCTGGAAACGCACCTGGGCTGGGCAGCCAAGGGCCTCGGGCGGCGTATCGGCGAGATGCTCGACGCCGATGCAGAGACGTCCAAGCTGCGCGATTTCCTGGACAAGATCTACAATCACTCCGGTCGCAAGGAGGATCTGGACGCGTTCAGCGACGAAGATATCCGCGAGCTCGCACACAATCTGCGCGCTGGCGTGCCCATGGCGACTCCGGTGTTCGACGGCGCCAACGAGCACGACGTCAAGGCGATGCTCGAGCTTGCCGGATTGCCGACCTCCGGTCAGTGCACGCTCTACGACGGGCGTACCGGCGAGGCCTTCGATCGCCCGGTGACGGTCGGGTACATGCACATCCTCAAGCTCAACCATCTGGTCGACGACAAGGTGCATGCGCGCTCGACCGGCCCGTACTCGCTGGTCACTCAGCAGCCGTTGGGCGGCAAAGCCCAGTTCGGCGGGCAGCGATTCGGCGAGATGGAGGTGTGGGCGCTGGAGGCCTACGGGGCGGCTTACACCCTGCAGGAGATGCTCACGGTGAAGTCCGACGACGTCACCGGCCGGACGAAGATGTACAAGAACATCGTCGACGGTGATCACCGTATGGAGGCCGGTATGCCCGAATCCTTCAACGTGCTGGTCAAGGAAATCCGGTCGCTCGGTATCGATATCGAGCTGGAGCAGGATTGACTGTCGACCGATCCGGTGCGGCCGCGAAGGGGCGGTCGCTTCGGACGCCGGCGACAAGCGGGCTTATACGACGCAGGGCGGGCGTTCATCCCGGGGCGCGACGGCGCGGTCCGGCGAGCGGCGGTTCCTGCAAGAGCTTACGGGCGTTGGCTCGCGGGTTCGGTTCGACCCCGGGCGGACGCCACGGATTTTGCCAACTACAGTTGGACGGGCAGCGGTTATGAGAGACCTTCTGAATCTGTTCAAGCAGCCTGGCGCGCAGCTTGATGATTTCGACGCCATCCGCATCGGCCTGGCGTCGCCGGAGAAGATCCGGTCCTGGTCCTACGGCGAGGTCAAGAAGCCCGAGACCATCAACTACCGCACCTTCAAACCGGAGCGTGACGGACTCTTCTGTGCGAAGATCTTCGGCCCGGTGAAGGACTACGAGTGCCTGTGCGGCAAGTACAAGCGCCTCAAGCATCGCGGGGTCGTCTGCGAGAAGTGCGGCGTTGAGGTGACGCTGGCCAAGGTGCGCCGTGAGCGCATGGGCCATATCGAGCTCGCCAGCCCCACCGCGCACATCTGGTTCCTGAAGTCGTTGCCCTCCCGCATCGGCCTGCTCCTCGACATGACTCTGCGCGATATCGAGCGCATCCTCTATTTCGAGGCTTTCGTGGTCATCGATCCCGGCATGACGCCGCTGGAGCGGGGCCAGCTGCTCACCGACGAGGGTTACCTCGATGCGGTGGAGCAGTACGGTGACGAATTCGACGCCCGCATGGGGGCGGAAGCGGTCTACGAGCTGCTCAAGAGCGTCGATCTCAAGGAAGAGGCGGAAAAGCTCCGTGAGGAGATGGACGCCACCAACTCCGAGTCGAAGATCAAGCGCCTGTCCAAGCGTTTGAAGCTGGTGGAGTCGTTCCTCGAGTCCGGCAACGAGCCGGGCTGGATGATCATGACGGTGCTGCCCGTGCTGCCACCGGATCTGCGGCCGTTGGTGCCGCTCGATGGCGGACGGTTCGCGACCTCGGATCTCAACGATCTCTACCGCCGGGTGATCAACCGGAATAACCGCCTCAAGCGCCTGCTCGAGCTCTCCGCGCCGGATATCATCGTGCGCAACGAGAAACGCATGCTCCAGGAGTCGGTCGACGCGTTGCTCGACAACGGCCGCCGGGGCCGGGCGATCACCGGCACCAACCGGCGTCCGTTGAAGTCCCTCGCCGACATGATCAAGGGCAAGCAGGGGCGGTTCCGGCAGAATCTCCTCGGCAAGCGCGTGGACTATTCCGGGCGTTCGGTCATCGTGGTCGGCCCGACGCTGCGGCTTCACCAGTGTGGTCTGCCCAAGCGCATGGCGCTGGAGCTGTTCAAACCGTTCATTTTCTCCCGGCTGCAGCGACTGGGCCTGGCGACCACCATCAAGGCCGCCAAGAAGCTCGTCGAGCGCGAGACCGCCGAGGTCTGGGATATCCTCGAGGAAGTGATCCGCGAGCACCCGGTGATGCTCAACCGTGCGCCGACGCTGCATCGCCTGGGCATCCAGGCGTTCGAGCCGGTCCTCATCGAAGGCAAGGCGATCCAGCTCCACCCGCTGGTTTGCCCCGCGTTCAACGCGGACTTCGACGGTGACCAGATGGCGGTGCACGTGCCGTTGTCCATCGAGGCGCAGCTCGAGGCACGGGCGCTGATGATGTCGTCCAACAACGTGCTCTCGCCCGCCAGCGGTGAGCCGATCATCGGCGCCTCCCAGGACATCGTGCTCGGCCTGTACTACATGACGCTGTCGCTGGCCGGGCGTCGCGGCGAGGATATGGTCTTCGCGGATACCACCGAGCTGCATCGCGCCTACGAGACGCGCCAGATCGATCTCCAGGCCCGGGTCAGGGTGCGCATTCGCGAGGTGATCCAGGACGATGATGGCGAGGTGAGCGAGGGCACGCGGCTGGTTGAGACGACCGCCGGTCGCGCGCTGCTTTATGACATCGTCCCCGACGGCCTGCCGTTCTCCCTGGTCGACCGTGACATGACCAAGAAGGCGATCTCGGAGACCATTAACACCTGCTACCGTCGCCTCGGTCTCAAGGCGACCGTGGTGTTCGCCGACCAGATCATGTACCTCGGCTTCCACATGTCGACGCGGGCCGCTGTGTCCATCGGCATGGAGGATATGGTCATCCCCGAGGAGAAGGCCGAGATCCTCGGCCGCGCCGAGGATGAGGTGAAGGACATCGAGGAGCAGTACGCCTCGGGCCTGGTCACCAACGGCGAGCGTTACAACAAGGTCATCGACATCTGGTCGCACACCAACGACGAGGTGGCGCGGGCCATGATGGAGAAGCTCGGCAAGGAGCACGTCACCGACGCCGAAGGCAAGGAAGTGGAGCAGAAGTCCACGAATTCCATCTTCATGATGGCCGATTCGGGGGCGCGTGGCTCGGCGGCGCAGATCCGTCAGCTCGCGGGTATGCGCGGACTCATGGCGAAACCCGACGGTTCCATCATTGAGACGCCGATCACCGCCAACTTCCGCGAGGGTCTCAACGTCCTGCAGTACTTCATCTCCACCCACGGCGCGCGCAAGGGCCTCGCCGATACCGCGCTGAAGACGGCGAACTCGGGATACCTGACCCGGCGCCTGGTGGATGTCTCGCAGGACCTGGTGGTCACGGAGACGGACTGCGGTACCCATCGCGGCCTCAAGATGACCCCGCTCATCGAGGGCGGCGATGTCGTCGAGCCGCTGCGCGAGCGCGTGCTCGGCCGGGTGGTCGCGCAGGACGTGGTCCGCCCCGGTGGCGAAGAGGCGGTTCTGGAGGCGGGCAGCCTGCTCGACGAGCAGCGTGTCGACATGCTCGAGCGTGAAGGCGTCGACGAAGTCTGGGTTCGCTCGCCGATCACCTGCGAGACCCGTCACGGTGTCTGCTCGAGCTGCTACGGTCGCGACCTGGCCCGCGGCCACAAGGTGAACGTGGGCGAGTCCGTGGGCGTGATCGCCGCCCAGTCCATCGGCGAGCCCGGCACGCAGTTGACCATGCGGACGTTCCACATCGGCGGTGCCGCCTCCCGCGCGGCCTCGGTGAATAACGTCGAGGTCAAGGCCGCTGGTACCGTGCGCCTGCACAATCTCAAGACCGTGCAGCATCACTCCGGCAATCTCGTTGCCGTCTCCCGCTCCGGCGAGGTCACGGTGATGGACGAGTACGGTCGTGAGCGCGAGCGCTACAAGGTGCCCTACGGCGCGACCATCTCGGTGCAGGACAACGACGCCGTGGAAGCCGGGCAGATCGTCGCAAACTGGGATCCGCACACGCACCCCATCATCACCGAGGTGAAGGGGCGACTGAAGTTCTACGACTTCGTCGAAGGTGTGACGGTCAACCGCGAAGTGGACGAGGTCACCGGGCTCTCGAGTCTGGTAGTGACGGATCCGAAGACCCGCGGCAATGGTGAGCATCGACGCCAGGTGGTCGACGCCCATGGCCGTGTAACCGAGGAGCGGGTCGCCTACAAGGATCTGCGGCCGATGATCAAGCTGGTGGATGAGACCGGCAACGACCTCAATCTCGCCGGCACCGACATCCCGGCCCAGTACTACCTGTCGGCCGGTGCCATCGTCAGCGTCGACGACAACGCCGAAGTGGACGTTGGCGACGTCATCGCCCGTATTCCGCAGGAATCGTCGAAGACCCGCGACATTACCGGCGGTCTGCCCCGGGTGGCGGACCTCTTCGAGGCCCGCAAGCCCAAGGAGCCGGCGATTCTCGCCGAGGTTTCCGGAACCGTTTCCTTCGGCAAGGACACCAAGGGCAAGCAACGCCTGGTGATCACCATGGCCGACGGCGAGAGCTACGAGGAGCTGATTCCGAAGTGGCGCAACGTCACGGTCTTCGAGGGTGAGCATGTGGAGAAGGGTGAGGTCATCGCCGACGGCGAGCCGAACCCCCACGATATTCTGCGGCTGCTCGGCGTCACCGAGCTCGCGTCCTACATCGTCAAGGAGATCCAGGACGTTTACCGGCTCCAGGGCGTGAAGATCAACGACAAGCACATCGAGGTCATCTGCCGTCAGATGCTGCGCAAGGTCGAGATCCGCGACGGGGGCGATACCCGGTACCTGCGGGGTGAACAGGTGGACTGGGCCCGGGTGCTCGAGGACAACGAGCGCCTCGAGGGCGACGGTAAGGAGGCAGCACGCTTCGAGCCGTTATTGCTGGGTATCACGAAGGCGTCCCTGGCGACCGATTCGTTCATTTCGGCGGCGTCGTTCCAGGAGACGACCCGGGTGCTCACGGATGCCGCGACTCGCGGGGCACGGGACGACCTCCGGGGCCTCAAGGAGAACGTGATCGTGGGCCGCCTCATCCCGGCGGGTACCGGTTTCGCCTATCATGCCGAGCGCCAGCGCGGACGCTCCGAGGCGCCGAGCGGGCTGGACATGGTGCCACCGGCGATGCCGCACCTTGGCAACCCGGTGCAAGAGGGTTCGGCGCCGGGAAGTGGCGGCGAGCTCGAGTAGGCTGCGAAACACAGCTAAGTGCCCGAGTCTTCGGGCAGAAGTGGTTGACACCCCTGTGGGTGCGACCTACAATTACGCACCTTCGACAGGCCGGGTGTTCCGGCCTGTCGTTTGTTTTCAGTTTGGAGTCAGCGTCTTATGGCAACCATTAATCAGCTGGTTCGGAAGGGGCGCAAGGGGCGGGCGGACAAGACCAACGTGCCCGCGCTTGAAGCCTCGCCGCAAAAGCGCGGTGTTTGCACGCGCGTCTACACCACGACGCCGAAGAAGCCGAACTCCGCGCTGCGCAAGGTGGCGCGCGTCCGGCTGACCAACGGTTACGAAGTTGCCGGCTATATCGGCGGCGAGGGGCACAACCTCCAGGAGCACTCGGTGGTGCTCATTCGCGGTGGTCGTGTGAAGGACTTGCCGGGTGTGCGCTACCACGTGGTCCGCGGCTCGCTGGACACCGCGGGTGTCGATAAGCGCCGCCAGGGTCGCTCCAAGTACGGCGCGAAGCGGCCCAAGGGCTGAGCGCGCGACGTCCTGAGATAACGAACGGGTTTATTACGCGATGCCGAGAAGAAGAGAGGTTCCCAAGCGGAAAGTGCTTCCGGATCCCAAGTTCGGGAGCGAGATGCTGACCCGCTTTGTCAACTTCATCATGAGCGATGGCAAGCGCTCCGTGGCGGAGAAGATCGTCTACGGCGCGCTCGACCGGATCGCGGCGAAGGGTCACGAGGATCCCATGGAGGTTCTCGAGACGGCGCTGGAGAATGTCCGCCCCGTGGTGGAGGTGAAGTCCCGGCGCGTCGGTGGTGCGACCTACCAGGTGCCGGTGGAAGTGCGCCCGGAACGCCGTAATACGCTCGCCATGCGTTGGATCATCGAAGCTTCCCGTAAGCGTGGTGAGACCACCATGGGGCATCGGCTCGCCAACGAACTCATGGAAGCGGCGGACAGCCGCGGCGCCGCGGTGAAGAAGCGCGAGGACACGCACCGCATGGCCGAGGCCAACAAGGCGTTCTCGCATTTCCGCTGGTAACGGCTTACGGGGATTTCTGTAGTGGCACGCAAGACACCGATCGAGCGCTATCGCAATATCGGCATCATGGCGCACATCGATGCCGGTAAGACGACGGCGACCGAGCGCATCCTGTTCTACACCGGCATCTCCCACAAGATGGGCGAGGTGCACGAAGGCGCCGCGGTGATGGACTGGATGGAACAGGAGCAGGAGCGCGGTATCACCATCACGTCGGCTGCGACCACCACGTTCTGGCGTGGCATGGACCAGCAGTACGACGAGCATCGGATCAACATCATCGATACGCCGGGGCACGTGGACTTCACCATCGAGGTGGAGCGGTCCCTGCGCGTGCTCGACGGTGCGGTTTGCGTGCTTGATGCCAACGCCGGCGTGGAGCCGCAGACCGAGACGGTCTGGCGCCAGGCCAATAAATACGGCGTGCCGCGCATGGTGTTCGTCAACAAGATGGACAAGATGGGCGCCGATTTTTACCGCTGCGTCGACATGGTGCGCGAGCGCCTGGGTGCCAACGCCGTTCCGCTGCAGATGTCGATTGGCGCGGAAGATCAATTCGCCGGCGTCGTCGACCTCATTCGCATGAAGGCGATCTACTGGAACCAGGAAGATCGCGGTGTCACCTATGACCAGGTGGAGATCCCCGAGGAGCTTCGGGCGGATGCGGCGAGCTATCGCGAGCAGCTGGTAGAGGCCGCGGCCGAAGGCAGCGAAGAGCTCATGGAGAAGTACCTCGAAGAGGGGGAGCTCTCCATTGCGGAGATCAATGAAGGCTTGCGCAAGCAGACGCTCGCCAACGAGATCGTGCCGGTGCTTTGCGGTTCCGCCTTCAAGAACAAGGGCGTGCAGGCACTGTTGGACGCGGTCATCGAGTATCTGCCGTCGCCGGTGGATGTGCCGCCGATCGAAGGCGAGCTCGAGAACGGCAGCGAGGCGACTCGTCCGGCGAGCGACGATGAGCCGTTCGCGGCACTGGCGTTCAAGATCGCGACCGATCCGTACGTGGGCACGTTGACCTTCTTCCGCGTCTATTCCGGCGTGGTGCGCTCCGGTGACAGCGTGTGGAACCCGGTGAAGGGCAAGCGCGAGCGGTTTGGCCGAATCGTGCAGATGCACTCGAAGGAGCGTAAGGAGATCGATGAGGTGCGCGCGGGCGATATCGCGGCGGCCATCGGTCTGAAGGAGGTCACCACCGGTGACACGCTCTGCGACAAGGATAACAAGATCACCCTGGAACGCATGGAGTTTCCGGATCCGGTGATCTCCGTTGCCGTGGAGCCCAAGACCAAGAGCGACCAGGAGAAGATGGGTGTCGCCCTCGGCAAGCTCGCCCAGGAGGATCCGTCCTTCCAGGTGCGCACCGACGAGGAATCCGGCCAGACCATTATCTCCGGCATGGGTGAGCTCCACCTGGAGATCATCGTCGATCGCCTCAAGCGGGAGTTCAAGGTCGAGGCGAATGTCGGCCAGCCGCAGGTCGCCTACCGGGAGACGGTTCGCCAGGCGGTCGAGGCGGAAGGCAAGTTCGTCCGTCAGTCCGGCGGTCGCGGTCAATACGGTCACGTCTGGATCAAGATGGAGCCGCGCGAGCGGGGCGAAGGCTACGAGTTCGAGAACAAGATCGTGGGTGGCGTGGTGCCGAAGGAGTACATCCCCTCGGTGGACTACGGCATTCAGGAGCAGATGGAGAACGGCGTGCTCGCCGGCTATCCGGTGGTCGATCTGAAGGTCACCCTGTTCGACGGTTCCTACCACGATGTCGACTCCTCGGAGATGGCGTTCAAGATCGCCGGCTCCATGGCGTTCAAGGAAGCGTTCGCGAAAGCGAATCCAGTTCTCCTCGAGCCGGTGATGAAGGTCGAGGTGGTGACGCCCGAGGAGTTCATGGGCGACGTCATGGGCGATATCAATCGCCGGCGTGGCACCGTCCAGGGCATGGATGACGGTCCGGCCGGCAAGATCATCCGCGCCGAGGTCCCGCTCAAGGAGATGTTCGGTTATGCGACCGACCTCCGCTCGGCCACCCAGGGCCGTGCTGCCTACAGCATGGAGTTCGAAGGGTACGCCGAGGCGCCGGCGAACATCGCCGACGAAGTGATCAAGAAGGCCGGCTGATCGTCCGGTCAACGGAATACACCAGCGACAGAATTGACCCGAAAGAGGTGAGCCGTGTCCAAGGAGAAGTTTGAGCGCACGAAGCCGCACGTGAACGTGGGGACGATTGGTCACGTTGACCACGGCAA
>NZ_JBNAZM010000074.1:0-15446 GCF_051195215.1 Arhodomonas sp. AD133
GCCCCACGCGCCTTCCATTATCCCCCTGTTAGCCGCGCGACAGCGCGCCGCCGCATGGTGGGGCGGAGACTTTCAACCTGAAGCCAACAGCAAGGAGCGGCTGCCGTGTACGTCCCACCCGGATTCGCCACCGTTACCCCCTACATCTTCGTCAACGAGGCGGAGCGCTTCGTGGACTTTCTGGTCGATGGGCTCGGCGGTGAGGGGTGCTGCGCCATCATCGACCGGACGGTTGCATCGCCAACGCCCAGGTTCGAATCGGCGACGCCACGGTGATGGTGAGCGAGGCGTCGGCGGACTACCCGGCCATGCCGGCGGCCTACTACCTTTACGTCGCCGACGCCAACGCGGCTATGGAACGGGCGCTGGCCCATGGCGCGAGCCTGGAGATGGCCGTCGCCGACATGCCCTACGGCGACCGCCAGGGCGGTGTCCGCGACGCCCACGGCAACATCTGGTGGATCTCCCAGCGGCTGGTCGAGCGCCCGTACGACGCCTGAATCCAACGCGCGGAGTGACGAGCAACCGCGAAAGTCGGCGAACGTGCAGCGCCGGCCGACGTTCCGGCGTCGTGATGTCGGCAGCCGAGCGCAGCCGATCTACCCACCCGATCGAGCGCCGCGATGACGCGAATGCGTCGGCGGCCATTAGGTCGGCGAGCGCGGGGCCGTTACCGTTTCTGACTCAATGCTGACGCTCTGCCTGTCACGGCGCGTCTCCGAGTCCGATGAGCAGCTTGCGCAGAAGCTCGGCGAGCTGCGACTGCTCGTCCTCGCTCAGTGACGCCAGAAGCTCGCGCTCGTGGCCGACGTGGTCCACCACGATCTCGTCCACCAGTTGCCGACCCCGGTCGGTGAGAGTGATCAGCACATTGCGGCGGTTGTCCGGGTCGGTCTCGCGAGTGACCAGTTCCTTGGCGACGAGCCGGTCGATCCGGTTGGCGATGGCGCCGTAGGTGACCATGGAGGCCTGCACCAGCGCCCCGGCCGTCAACCGGTAGGGCTCCCCCGAACGCCGTAGCGTCGCCAGTATGTCGAACTCGTGGGCCTGGAGGTCCCGGGCGGCGAAGTGCTCGCGCAGCGCCCGTTCCAGCATCCGTGAGCTTCGCGATATGCGGCCCACCACGCCCATCGGTGTCGGGTCGATGTCCGGCCGTTCCCGCCGCCACTGCGCCAGCAGTCCGTCGACATTGTCCTTCATGAAACACCTCAACGTTGAACTGTTTGACGTAAGCCTATCAGACGCGTTACGTTCCTCAACATTGAATAGTAAAACGTTAAGGTGTTTGCCATGGCCGCAACACAGACCTACCCCACGGCGATACCGACTGCGGTCAGTGACCGTGCCGCCGTCTTCTGGCTGACCGCCCTGACGGCGCTGGCGCCGCTGATGTGGGGAACCACCTATGTGGTGACCACCGAGCTCCTGCCCGCCGGTCGGCCGCTGCTCTCCGGCGCACTACGGGCGCTGCCGGCAGGCCTTGCCGTACTGGTGTTCACCCGGACGCTGCCCCGGGGCGCCTGGTGGTGGCGTTCGGCGGTTCTCGGCACGCTGAACATCGGCGCGTTCTTCGCCTTGCTCTTCGTCGCGGCCTACCGGCTACCCGGCGGTGTGGCGGCGACGCTGAATGCCGTCCAGCCGCTGTTGGTGGCGGGACTCGCGTTCGTGCTCCTCAGCGAGCGGCCGACGCGCTGGCGCCTCGGCTGGGGCGTCGCCGGCGTGGCCGGTGTGGCGCTGATGGTGCTGCGGGGCGAGCTCGCCATCGATCCGCTGGGGCTGGCGGCCGGGTTCGCTGGTGCCGTGGCCATGGCCACGGGCGTGGTGCTCACGCGGCGCTGGGGGCGGCCGGTGGGGCTGCTTGCGTTCACCGGCTGGCAGCTCACCGCGGGCGGTCTGCTGCTCGCGCCGCTCGCCCTCGCCGTGGAAGGCCTGCCGCCGGCTCTGAGCGCTTCCGCGCTCGCCGGCTACGCCTGGCTGGCACTGCCGGGCACGCTGCTCGCTTACGCCCTGTGGTTCCAGGGCTTGGCGAAGCTGTCGGTGGCCGCTGTCTCGTTTCTCGGGCTGCTGTCGCCGGTGATGGCGACGGCACTGGGCTGGCTGGTGCTCGGGCAGGCGCTGACGCCGGCTCAGGGCCTCGGTTTCGCGCTCGGGCTCACGGCCATTGTCGCCGCCCAGCTCACCCCCGCCTCGTTCCGCCGCTAGGGGGCGGTTCGAGACGACCAGAACTTACCGACGAGACAAGGAGCAACGACCATGCGTATCACGATCTTCGGCGCGGCGGGCAACGTGGGCAGTCGGGTGGTAGCGGAGGCATTGGCCCGGGGGCACGACGTTACCGCCGTCGTTCGCGATCAGGCGCGGGCCGATGCATTGCCCGGAGCTGCCGCTGTGCGCGTCGGCGATGCACGGAACGCCGACGACGTCAGCGCGCTCAGTGCGGGCGCGGACGTGGTGGTCGCCGCCACCCGGCCGGTGCCCGGCCGCGAGCGCGAGCTTGTCGAGACCACCCAGACCCTGCTCGCCGGCCTCACCGACAGCGGCACGCGTCTGCTGATCTCCGGTGGTGCAGGCAGCCTGACCGTCCCCGGTACCGACGGGCTCACCGTCGTCGACGACCCCGACTACCTATCGCCTGCTTACCGCGATCTCGCCCAGGCGTGCGTCGATCAGCTCGAAACCTGCCGCGGCGAAACCCGGGTGGACTGGGCGTACCTGAGCCCGCCGGCGCTGCTCGAACCCGGCGAACGCACGGGCCACTACCGCCTCGGCACCGACGAGCTGCTGGTGGACGAGCAGGGCGCTTCGCGGATCTCCATGGAGGATCTCGCCGTGGCACTCGTGGACGAGATCGAACGGCCGCGCCATCGCGGGCGGCGGTTCACGGTGGCGAGCTGATGGGTCGGCCCGGGGGCTTTCCGCCGGGCCAACCGCTTCGCGGTCCGTCATTACTGCTGCGATGCGCGCAGCGACGGATCGTCCAGGCGCAGGTAGCGCCTGAGTGCCGCATTCCCCGCCGGGGTCACGCGCACGGCCCGAGAGGTGCGTGAGTGGGACAACCAGCCACGACTGCAGAAGTTGTCGAGCAGGGCGACTCCGAGCGGGCCACCCAGGTGATGGAAGCGCTCGCTGGCGTCGAGGCAGCGCCGGGCGAGGCCGCTCGGAGGCAACCCCAGGGCGGTAACGTCCAGGCCCAGGTCCCGGAACCACTGCACGCCTGCCGGCGTGACCTCGAAGCGCTTCTCGTCCGCCGGCGCTATCAAATCCTTCTCCAGCAGGCTGCGGGTGACGGCAACGCCGAGTTGTCCGGCCAAGTGATCGTAGCAGCGGCGGGCGAACTGCAGCGCCGGGCTATAGCCGCGCTTGCGGGGGCGTTGCCGCGGCGCCTCCGGTTCGATGCTGGCAAGCCGCTCGATCGCTTCGGCCACGTGGGTGCCGGCCAGGCGGTAGTAGCGATGGCGCCCCTGCCGCTCCAGCGCAATCAGGCCACCTTCGCGAAGCTTGCTCAGGTGGGTGCTGGCCGTCTGCGCGGTCACCCCTGCAGCGTGGGCCAGCTCTCCTGCGGGTAGCGCACGGCCGTCCAGCAGCGTTGCCAGCATGGCCCAGCGGGTGGGGTCGGCGATCAGCGATGCGGTGCTGGACACGGTGGGTGCGAACGTCATGGCCTGCCTCCTAGCTTGTGGCCAGAATAACGCCGTCCCTGCCCCGGAAGCTTCGATATGCGTCGAAACGATGCGCTCCGCGGGCGCGCTACCGTTCCGCCGTCATTCGGATGCGACCGGGAGATTTCAATGGCGGCAAGCGCCCCTGCGCATTCCCTGGCGGAACACACCCGGCCGGCGAGCCGGCGTCCGGCGCTCACGGCGGTTTGCGCGGCCGTGGTTCTGGCCCAGCTCGATACCTCCGTGGTCAACGTCGCGGCACGACCCATCGGCGACTACTTTCGCGCCTCGGTGGACGCCCTTCAATGGGTGGTGGCCATTTACAACCTGGTCTACGCGGCGTTGCTGCTCACCGGTGGGCTACTCGCCGATCTCTACGGCCGGCGCCGTATGTTCCTGGTCGGTGCGGCCGCTTTTTCACGGCGGCATCGGCGCTGTGTGCAGTAGCCACGTCCGTGCCGGTGCTCATCGGCGCACGGGCGCTGGCGGGCCTCGGTGCGGCGTTATTGCTGCCGGCATCGCTGGCGATCATTCGGGTCCTGTGGCCCGATCCGGTGGCGCGCGGCAAGGTCCTGGGCCTGTGGGCGGGCTGCAATGGCCTCGCACTCGCCATGGGACCGACGCTGGGCGGGTTGCTGATGCACGCCCTTGGCTGGCGTAGCATTTTCTACGTGGTGATCCCGTTCGGCGGCGCTCTCGCCCTTATCGCTGCCAGTGCGTTGCCCGAGTCGTCCGAGGCCGGGGGCCGTCGCTTCGACGTGGTGGGGCAGGTGTTCGGCGCGGCCGCTCTCGCTGGCGCCGCGGTCGCGGCCATCCAGTCTCACCACGCGCCCATTGTCGCAGTAGTGGCGGCCGTCGGTGCAGTGGTGGCACTGGCCGTGTTTTTCGCCAACGAGCGACGGCTCGGTGACGGCGCAATGATGCCGCTCGGTTTGTTCCGCGCGCCGGCGTTCACCGGCGCCATGGCGGCCACGGCGAGCATGACGTTCGGGATGTACGGCGTTCTGTTCCTGTTGCCCCTGGCGTGGCAGCAGGCGGAGATGTTCGGGCCGGTGGGGGCCGGGGTGGCGTTGATGCCGATGGCGTTGGCATTCGTGCTCGTCTCGCCGCTGTCCGGTGCGTTGACGGCTCGCGTGGGCACGCCCGTGATGGCGAGTGGTGGCGTCGCCATCGCCGCCGCCGGATTGGTGGTCGTCGCAGTGGCAGCGGCCCGGGCATCGATGCCGGCCACCATGGTGGCGCTCGCCATGACCGGTGTCGGCACCGGCCTGGCCACCGGGCCGCTGCTGGGCGCCGCCATCGCCGCTGTCCCGGCGCCCCGCGCGGGCACAGCAGCGGCATTGATCAACGTCGCCAGGATGGTGGGTGCGACCGGTGGCGTCGCGGTGCTCGGCGCGATCTTCGCGCTCGATGCCGACACGTTCGCCGGTCTGCAGCACGCGTTGCTCGTCGGCGCCGGCCTTCAGCTCGCAGGCGCGGCGGTGGCGAGTCTCACCACTGGACGTCAACCACGACCCAGAGGCAAGCCGAACGCGACAAGTTGAACGCCATATAGGTTGGGGACCGCCGCAGACGGTGCCCAACATTGGTCAATCCGTGGCACGGGTGTTGGCTTCAGGTGCGAAGGGCGGAGCCCGTGCGGAGAGAGTCGGCTGCCGAGTGCAGCCGACCTACGAGTGACCGGCAACGGGGTATCTACGCGCGGCTCGTTTCCGTGTTTGGGGCTCGAGCCGGGTCGGCTGCACTTGGTAGCCGACATCTCTGCGACGGGTATGTCGGCCAGCGCTACACGCTCGCCGACCTGCGGCGACTGTTCAGCGGTGTTCATGCACAGCGCGCGAGACCGACAACGGAGTATCTACGGTTGTTGGCACCACACGGTGTGTCGGCGAGCACGGCGGCGTTGGCGGGATGGCCCACGAGAGCGGATTAATCCGCATTGCCACAAGACGAAGAAAAGCTGCCCATATTAGGAAAGACGATATGGGCAGCTTCGCTTTCGAAAACCCAATTCACTGAGCAATGGCGAGGCGGAACGCGCCCGCCGGCGATGGGTTACGTCTCTTCGTTGAGGCGCTCGCGCATGTTCTCGGCGCGCTCGGCCGAAGCCGGGTGCGTGGAGAGGAGACCGCCCGCATTACCATCGAGGCTGGCCAGTTTCTCGAGCCCCGTGATCTGGCCTTTGCGGGAAATGCCCCGTTCGCCAAGCAGGTCGAAGGAGAAGTTATCAGCGGCTGCCTCCTGGCTCTGGGAAAACTGTGCATTGATGAACTTCTCGCCCAGATCACCGAGCTGGGATTTGGAGAGCGCGGCAACCTTGTCATTGCTGGAGGATGCCAGGGCACTGCGTGCCGCATAGGCCGCATAGGCTGTTTGCATGGACGATTTGACATGGCCCAGCGCAACGTGGCCCAGCTCGTGGCCCAGAACAGCCGTGACCTCATTGTCGTTCATCATGTCCATCAGGCCGCTATAGACACGCACGCATCCATTGGCCATGGCGAAGGCATTGGGGACATCCGTCAGGTAGACCTTGTAGTCGATCGAGGTGCCATCGACCTCGTCACCGAGGTTGTCGGCAATGCGTGCCAGGCGCTTGCTGTAGACCGAGTCCGGACTGGCGATCTTCGCCTTGGCGTCCATCTGTGCACAGGACTTGTCGGCCATGCTGATGACTTCCTCGTCAGTCAGCGTGGCGCCTTCCATGGCGGTCGAGCCGGAATGTATCAGCCCCTCGGTTGACATGCTCTTGCAGCCGAAGAGGAGAGTGCTACTCAGAGCAACAGCGGTAAGTGCGGTAAAGAAGCGCATGGTCATCTTCCTTGTTGATGATTGCTCATGTATCCCTGCCAGCCAACATGGCCAGCCACGGCAATACTTCCTTGATAGCAGCCTGCCCATCGAAATGAGGCTCCGGGTATTCACCGATCTTGAGCCTCGTGGCAGGCATGCCATCGGCGGCGTAGGATGACCGAGACGGTCATCGAGCGCAACAGTGTTATTGCACTGCAACAACATCGACGATGGTGGTTGCCTTTCTCTCCGCGTTGGCCGGCGCGCTGATGTATGTCAGTCACGTAGGTTGGGGACCGCCGTAGGCGGTGCCCGACATCGGTCAATTCGTGGCACGGGTGTTGGTTGTCAGGTGCCAAGGGTGGCGGAGCCCGTGCGGGGAGTGTCGGTTGCCGAGAGCAACCGACCTACGGTTGTTGGTGCCACACGGTGTTTCGGTGAGCGTGGCGGCGCTGCCCGGTCGGCCCGCGGGTTCGGTCACGTAGGTTGGGGACCGCCGCAGGCGGTGCCCAACATCGGTCAATCCGTGGCAGGGGTGTTCGTTGTCAGGTGCCAAGGGTGGCGGAGCCCGTGCGGGGAGTGTCGGTTGCCGAGAGCAACCGACCCACGGTTGTTGGTGCCACACGGTGTTTCGGTGAGCGTGGCCGCGCTGCCCGGTCGGCCCACGGGTTCGGTCACGTAGGTTGGGGACCGCCGCAGGCGGTGCCCAACATCGGTCAATCTGTGGCACGGGGGTTGGCTGCCGGGTGCGAAGCGTGGAGCCTGTGCGGGGAGTGTCGGTTGCCGAGAGCAACCGACCCACGGTTGTTGGTGCCACACGGTGTTTCGGTGAGCGTGGCCGCGCTGCCCGGTCGGCCCACGGGTTCGGTCACGTAGGTTGGGGACCGCCGCAGGCGGTGCCCGACATTGGTCAATTCGTGGTACGGGTGTTGGTTGTCAGGTGCCAAGGGCGGCGGAGCCCGTGCGGGGAGTGTCGGTTGCCGAGAGCAACCGACCTACGGTTGTTGGTGCCACACGGTGTATCGGCGAGCGCGGCGGCGCTGCCGGTCGGCCCACGGGTTCGGTCACGTAGGTTGGGGACCGCCGCAGGCGGTGCCCAACATCGGCCGACCAATGCAACGGGTGTCGGCCGCCAGGCATAGCGGGCCTACGAGCTGCTACGCCGCGATCCGCCGCGCGTTGAACACCAACGCGCCGACCAGCATCACGAACGCCAACGGCACCATCATGCCGAATACCCCGATGAGCGTGGCGGTGGCGGGAATGCTCAGGGCGAGCAGCAGCGCCGGGCCGCAGCATGCCGAGCCCGCCAGCAATGCCGGCACCGCGGCGAGCACCCCGGTGGTCGGCCCGCCGGTGGCGCAGGCGCGCGGGGTGCGCACCATGTGCCAGGCGAGCCCTGCGTTCACCGCCACCAGCGCCCCGAGCACAACCGCGATGGCGATATTCACCGGCGCGACGAGCAGGCTTGCCCAACCCGTCTGCAACCGGGCGACGGTCTCGAAGTACCACGGCCCGCGCGCCTGGAACATGAGGGGCCACGGGTCGGCGGCCACCTGCCAGGCCACCGGCTTCCAGGCACCGAAGTCCAGGTCGCCCACCGCGTAGAGGTAGACGGTGGCATAGACCAGGCCCATGGTAGCCAGGGTCACACGTCGCGTGCCACCGCGTAGCGCCCGGGCGCAGCCGGTACGCAACGCTTCAAGCACTCTTGCCCCCCACCAGCGTAGTGTCCGGGTAGAACGCCGCCCAGGCGAACCAGAACGCGTCCATGACGTTCACCCGCTCCAGGGGCAGGTCGCCGGGGGCGTGCCCGCCGTCGTCGGTGACCACTGCGCCGTCCTCATAGCGCCCGGTCCACTCCGGTGGCACACGGTAGACGTAGCCCGTGTCCAATGCGGGGTCGTAGACCGCCACGAACCGCTCACCGCCAACGTCGGCTTCGAGCAGACCCTGGCGGCGAAGCACGCTCTTGTCGAAGGCCACGGCACCGGCCTGCGTGCGTGCGCCCATGACCATGTGCTTCGCCGGCAGGCGTTCGTCCCGGCGCATCACCGGGAACGCGGGGCCGCCGCCGTCGTAGTAACCGCTCGTCGGATTGTAGCCGCCGTAGGGGTCGCGCTCGTAGTTGCGGAAGTAGCCGGTGTCCGTGGAGAGTACGTCAGTGTCAGGATGCGCCTCGCGCCAGCGCGCCCAGGTCGTCCAGATCACGCGGAATTCCTCGAGCCGGCGGCCCTTGTGCTCCCCCTTCACCGCGGCACCGAGGATCTGCGGCCAGCGGCTGTCGGTGGCGCGGTCGTACATCACCAGGTTGGAATTCACCAGGTTGCCGCTCACGCCAAGCGTCGTCCCGCCGCGATGGAATCCAATGGCCGTGGCGGTGAGGGGGCAGTAGGTCACGCTCACCGGCTGGCCAGCGAGGCGGTCGTTGACGATCTCGTGCCAGACCAGCACCCGCTGTGGGTAGGCCCGGGCGTGACCGTCGAGTACCACGCCGAAGATGATATCGCCGTCGGCCAGCCAGTCGCCGGCGCCATCGGCGGCGACGAACTGCGGCTCGTCGATGGCGGGAATGCCGTCCTTGCCCGGACCGCCGGGCAGGGTCTCCTCGGCGAAGCGTGCCATCGGTATCTCCGGCAGGTCGTCGCCGGGGACGGTGGGGGGTGCGGCGAGTACCGCCAGGGGCATCAGCCCGACGAGCAAGCCGGCCAGGAGTGTCCAGCGCATGGGGGGCCTCCGAGGGGTCATGCGGCGCTGCTATTTCAGGCTAGGCAATAACGGCCGTTCGCGCCGTCCGTAGGACTACGGAGCCCCCCGCATCGGGTGGTGTGAAAGGGTGCACGAGCGCGGTTGACAGTCCCCATTTCTGGTATACCATTCCCGTCACCAACCACAACATATAGCGGTTGAACGAGAACAAGCTGTTCATATGTTGTGGATAAACGGCGTAAGCCGTTGACATACCCGACCTTAGAGCCTGTGCAATACTTCCAGGGGGACCGGATCCATGAGTACCGCTGCAAAGGTACGCGCCTTGCCGAACGCCGTCGCCGAGATCCCGATTCAGCCGGCGTCCCAGGACATCTGGGACAAGAAGTACCGGCTGAAGACCAAGGACGGCACGGTGCTCGATGAGACCGTGGACGACACCTTCAAGCGCGTCGCGCGCGCGCTCGCCGAAGTCGAAGTGCCCGACAAGCGCGACGAGTGGTACGAGAAGTTCCTCTGGGCGCTGCGTCGCGGCGCCATCCCGGCCGGCCGTATCACCTCCAACGCCGGCGCCTGGGAGCACAAGCCCGCCACGTCCACCATCAACTGCACCGTCTCGGCGACCATCGGCGATTCGATGGACGACATACTCGACAAGGTCCACGAGGCGGGCCTGACCCTGAAGGCCGGTTGCGGCATCGGCTACGAGTTCTCCACGCTTCGCCCCAAGGGGGCGTACGTCTCCGGCGCCGGCGCCTACACCTCCGGGCCCCTGTCGTTCATGGACATCTACGACCGCATGTGCTTCACGGTCTCCTCCGCCGGTGGCCGCCGCGGTGCGCAGATGGCCACCTTCGACGTGGGCCATCCGGACGTGCTCGACTTCATCCGCGCCAAGCGCGAGGACGCGCGCCTGCGCCAGTTCAACCTCTCGCTGCTGATCACCGACGGCTTCATGCAGGCGGTGCAGGATGGCGACGACTGGCCGCTCGCCTTCCCGCTCTCCGAGAAAGAAGCGGAGATGGACGGCATCGACTTGAACGACCCGGAGCAGGTGGTCTGGCGCGAGTGGCCGCGGCGCAAGGGCTACATCACCCGCGACGACGGCATGGTCGCCTGCCGGGTCTACCGCAGGATCAAGGCCCAGCGCATCTGGGACATGATCATGACCTCCACCTACGACTACGCCGAGCCCGGGTTCATCCTCATCGACCGCGTCAACGAGATGAACAACAACTGGTTCTGCGAGGAGATCCGTGCGACCAACCCCTGCGTGACGGCGGATACGTGGGTGCAGACCGACGAAGGGCCCCGCCAGGTGCGCGAGCTCGTCGGCCGTTCGTTCGTCGCCCGGGTGGACGGTGAAGGGCACGCCTCCGGCGAGGCGGGCTTCTTCCGCACCGCCACCAAGCCGGTGGTGCGGCTCAAGACCGCCGAAGGCTACAGCCTGCGGCTCACCGAGGACCATCGCATCCGCCGCGTGAGCCGCTTCACCCGCTATACCACCGAGACCGAGTGGTGCGCTGCCGGCGAGCTTCGCGCCGGCGATCGGGTGCTGCTCAACGATCACCGCGACAATGCCGAGTGGAACGGCGCTGTGAGCGAGGACGAGGGCTACCTCCTCGGTCTGCTCGTGGGGGACGGCACGCTCAAGGCCGACAAGGCGGTGCTGTCGGTGTGGGAGGCCGCCGCTGTCGGCAATGGCGAGGCGGGCGGTCTGAGCGCCGGCGCCCGTGCCATCATGGACGCCGCCCTGCGCGCCACGGAGACGCTGCCGCGCCGTGCCGACTTCACCGGCTGGCAGCACGTCGCCGGCCGTGGTGAGTACCGCCTCGCGCTGGGTGCGCTCAAGCAGCTCGCCGGGTCGCTCGGAATGGCCCCCGGTGACAAGGCAATCACGCCCGCGCTGGAGCGGGCCTCCAGCGACGGCTATCGCGGTTTCCTGCGTGGCCTGTTCGATGCCGACGGCTCCGTCCAGGGTACCCAGGCCAAGGGCGTGAGCGTGCGCCTCGCCCAGTCCGACCTCGCGCGGCTCGAAGCCGTGCAGCGGATGCTGTTGCGTATGGGCATAGCGGCGAGCATCTACCGTGACCGCCGCGATGCCAACACTGCGCGGCTGCCCGACGGCCGCGGCGGTCACGCCGACTACGCCATCCAGCCGCAGCACGAGCTGGTGATCGCCGGCGAGAACCTGGCCCGCTTCCGCGAGCTGATCGGCTTCGCCGACAGTGACAAGATGGGCCGCCTCGATGCGCTCCTTGGCAGTTACACGCGTCGGCTCAACCGTGAGCGTTTCGTCGCCCGCGTCACCGGCGTCGAGGATGACGGCGTCGAGGATGTCTATGACGTCCAGGTGCCCGGCATCAACACCTTCGACGCCAATGGCCTGCACGCCCACAACTGCGGCGAACAGCCGTTGCCCCCGTACGGTGCCTGCCTCCTCGGCTCGGTGAACCTCACCAAGTTCGTCCGCGACCCGTTCACCGAGAAAGCCCGCTTCGACTGGGACGAGTACCGCCGCGTGGTGGCCATCTTCACGCGCATGCTCGACAATGTCGTCGAGATCAATGGCCTGCCGCTGCCCCAGCAGCAGAGCGAGATCATGCGCAAGCGCCGCCACGGCATGGGCTTCCTGGGCCTCGGCTCCACGCTCACCATGCTGCGCATGAGCTACGGTGACGAGCGCTCGCTGGAATTCACCGAGGAAGTCGCCAAGCAGATGGCCCTGGAGGGCTGGCGCACCGGCCTCGACCTCGCCGAGGAGAAGGGCGCGGCGCCGATCATGGACGAGGACTACACCGTCACCAAGGAAATGCTCGCCAAGCGCCCCGAGATGAAAAAGGATGGCTACAAGCCCGGCCAGACCATCAAGGGCCGTGTGCTCTGGGCGAAGTACAGCCGCTACATGCAGCGGGTGGCCGAGGCCGAGCCCGAGCTGGTGGACAAGCTCGCCGAGAGCGGCTCGCGCTTCACCCACCACAGCTCCATCGCGCCCACGGGCACCATCTCGCTGTCCCTCGCCAACAATGCCTCCAACGGCATCGAGCCGAGCTTCGCGCACCACTACACGCGCAACGTCATCCGCGAGGGCAAGAAGTCCAAGGAGAGCGTGGGCGTCTACAGCTTCGAGCTGCTCGCCTACCGCTACTTCGTCGACCCGGAGGCACTGCCGTCCACGGATCCGGAGACGCGCAACCTGCCGGAGTACTTCATCACCGCCGATGACATCACGCCCAAGCAGCACGTGGACATCCAGGCGGCGGCGCAGAAGTGGATCGACAGCTCTATCTCCAAGACGGCGAACGTCCCCACGGACTACGCCTACGAGGACTTCAAGGACATCTACCGCTACGCCTACGAGAACGGGCTGAAGGGCTGCACCACCTTCCGCTTCAACCCCGAGGCCTTCCAGGGCGTGCTCGTCAAGGAAAGCGACCTGGCCAACACCACCTACCGCTTCGTCCTCGAGGACGGGCAGGTGGTCGAGGCCAAGGGTGGCGACGAAATCGAGTACGACGGCGAAATCCACACCGCCGCCAACCTCTACGACGCCCTCAAGGAAGGCTACTACGGCAGATTCTGATGCACTTGCGGCGGGCGGCATGCTCCGCCCGCCCGCGCCGGGATGACACAATGGCGGCAAGACACGACGAAATCGGGGCCGATGCACCCCGCGAGGACGAGAACATGGCGATCAAGATCGACAGCAAGATCATCGACTACGAGGTGGCGAAGCCCGAGAGCGCGAGCGACACTCAGGGGCAGCAGGCCGCCGCGGCGGAGGCGAACATCGAGCACATGCACGAAAAGCTCGAACGCCCCGAAATGCTCGAAGGGTCCACCTACAAGATCAAGACCCCGCTCTCGGAGCATGCCCTCTACGTCACCATCAACGACGTGGTCCTCAACCCGGGCACGGAGCACGAGATCCGCCGCCCCTTCGAGATCTTCATAAACTCGAAGAACATGGACCACTTCCAGTGGATCGTGGCGCTGACCCGCATCGTCTCCGCCGTGTTCCGCAAGGGCGGCGACTGTACCTTCCTCGTCGAGGAGCTGCGCAGCGTTTTCGACCCCCGCGGCGGCTACTTCAAGCGCGGCGGCAAGTTCATGCCTTCACTGGTGGCCGAGATCGGCGACGTCATCGACCAGCATCTCAAGAAGATCGGCATGCTGGAGACCGACACCCTCGACGAGCACCAGAAAGCGTTCATCGAGCAAAAGCGCGCCGAAGCCGAAGGCCGCGAACCCCAGGACCAGACCGCCGCCGACTGCGACGACAGCACCGACGCCTACCCCGAAGGCGCCCAGCTCTGCGGCAAGTGCCACACCAAGGCCATGGTCGTGATGGACGGCTGCCTGACCTGCCTCAATTGCGGGGATAGCAAGTGCGGGTGACGTCCGCGTCCGCGCGCCGGCCCGGCTGACTGGACAACGCCCTGCCGATCGGGGCAGCGCTTGACCCAAGCGGGCGTGCGCCGGCACGCGGAGGGAGGCGAGGTGGCAAGGGAGTGGAAAACAGTCACGGACGGCGGTCCCGGCCGCTAACCCAGGGGGCTTCGAACCCCCACAAAGCTGTTACCCAGCACGTGGGTGTAGAT
Organism: Arhodomonas sp. AD133; assembly: GCF_051195215.1. Lineage (NCBI taxonomy): Bacteria > Pseudomonadati > Pseudomonadota > Gammaproteobacteria > Chromatiales > Ectothiorhodospiraceae > Arhodomonas > Arhodomonas sp. AD133. Next base: position 13,763 of record NZ_JBNAZM010000074.1, read on the forward strand.
CTGCGTGGTTTCCACGCTTCGGTGCCCCAGCAGCTCCTGCACCGTGCGGATATCCGTGCCGCCGGCCAGCAGACTGGTCGCGAAGCTGTGTCTCAGTGTGTGGCACGATCCCCGGCGGGCAACCCCGGTCCGGCGCATCGCCGCCGATACCGCCCGCTGCACGGCCGAGGGGTGAAGATGATGTCGCACCACATGCCCGTCTTCATCCACGCAGGGCCGCGAGGCCGGAAACAGCCACTGCCATGCCAACGTCGTTCCCGCGTTCGGGTACTTCCGAGCGAGCGCGTAGGGCAGGGTGACCGGTACCCGGCGCTCAACAGGCGTGCCCTGCAAGGTCCGGCGCACGACATCTATGCGCGCCTCCAGCTCGTCGCGCAGCGTCTCAGGCAGAAGGGTGACCCGATCCTTGTCCCCCTTGCCGCTACGCACCGTGATCGCCGCCCGGGCGAAATCCAGATCCTGCACGCGCAGCCGGCACAATTCCGTGACCCGCAGGCCGCTGCCGTACATCAACGAGGCCATCAGCCGTATCCCCGGCGCCAGCTCCTCGAGAACGGCCATGACCTGTTCATGCGAGAGCACCACCGGCAGCCGCCGCGGACGCCGTGCGCGGGTGACCTGACCGATGTCGCCGAGCGGCCGTTCCAGCACCTTGGCGTAGAGAAACACGAGGGCGTTGAGCGCCTGATTCTGGGTCGCCGCCGCCACCTTGCGCTCCACCGCCAAGTATTCGAGGAATGCACGCACCTCCGCCTCGCCCATAGTCGCGGGGTGACGTACGCCGCTGTACCGGATGAAGAACCGTATCCAGTAACAGTAGCTCTTCTCCGTGCGGATGCTGTAGCGCTTCACGCGCAGCGTACGGCGAACCTGATCCATCAGACGGGGCTTGCGTGTCGAATCCATGACATCACCTTCACGTCTAGTACTGTGTTTATATACAGTACTAGCGACCCCGGCGCAAACTGCAAGCACGATATTGTGGCGCGTCTAGCCGTGACGAGACGAATGGTCTATAGAATCAGTGAGTTAGGAAACGTGCACCAAGCAAGCAGACTGCAATATCGTGCGCGCACGTTTATTGAATATGCGTGCACGCTACCTAATCATTGTTAGTTGTGCGGCTGGGCAAATAGGAAGGAGATTTAGAGGTGAAGAAGCTGGTTTTCGTGGGGAGTCTTTTAGTGTCTGCCGCGGCAGTTTCAGAGCCCGTGGAAGTTTGGGAGTGCAAAGACAAATATGGGCGTTGGGATGATATTTTGGTTGAAGCTCACGTCGATCAGGACCGTCGAGGAGGGTCAATTTCAGTTGCTGGCGTTACCCACCCGGCTCAATTTGAAGTTGCTGGCTTTGACCGTCGCTGGGACTTTGGTCTCGATTCAGATTCCACGTTCAAATATGCCTTCATTATCAAACCGAATGGCGACGCTAGTTACTATGACTTCAGCTCTGGGGACAAAGCAAAGCCTAGCAACTTCATGAAGTGCCGTCAGAAAGCAGTTGGGAATGCCAACTAACAAGTCATTCAAGTTCGTTCCGGCCCTGTCGGGCCTCCACCGGACCGGTTTTCCGGCGCGGTGCGCCTCCAAACCGGCCGCTTAATATTGGCGTTGCACAAAGCCGCTGCGCGGCAGGAAGGAAGCTTTGACGTGATCGGCAATTGTTTGCCGATGGAGATGTTACA
>NZ_JBNAZM010000075.1:0-15384 GCF_051195215.1 Arhodomonas sp. AD133
TCGATGTGCTCTTCCTGACGGCCGGACTCCGCCGTCATCGCCTCGGCCAGTTCCGGGTCGAACCCCGCGATGGTCATGTCATTGGAGAACATGCAATCTCCCTCTCAACGATACCCTGACAAACCGCGCACAGCCTTCCGCTTGGCCCGGCTGTGTACGCTCGCGCAGCGCTCCACGCTCGGGAGCGCGCGCCGAAGAACCTCACAGAGTAATGGATATCCGCCGGGCTTGCATTGGTGATGTGGCAGTGCACGACCACCCACGCGATCCCAGCGCGCTAATGACCGGATTGGCAAATACGCGGCCCATAGCGGTAGTGTCCTACTAATCTTCTCAGAGGGATTGTCATGCGTCAGCCTGACTGTGCGCCGATGGGGCGAGGCGCGAGGCGCGCGGTGTAGCCGGGCTACGTGAGCGGCGAGCAACGCAGACCTATCGGCGCACAGTCAGGCCCGAAGGGAGCGCCGCAGCAGGCCGGTGGCGGCGTTGCGCTCGCTTGACGTGACTCGGCCACGCCGGCGCGAGCGCACCTTGCCCCCGCACCGCTCTGACACATGACAATACCTCTGAGAAGATTAGTAAACGGCACCCGCCGCGCGACAGGAGGAACAGGGCATGCGCAGCCCGCGAAAACGGCGAACGCCGCGTCCACGATTGTGGGTGGGCTGGCGGGAATGGGTCGGCCTGCCGCAGCTCGGCATCGAGGCGATCAAGGCCAAGGTGGACACGGGCGCGGCCACCTCCGCGCTGCACGCGATCCACATCCACCGCTTCACCGACAACGGTCGCGAGCGCGTCGCCTTCGAGGTGCATCCCCTGCAACGGCGCACCGACCGTACCGCGCACTGCGCCGCGGACCTGGTGGACGAGCGCCGCGTAACCAGCTCCACGGGGCACCGCGAGAGACGACTGGTCATCCGCACGCCCATGTTGATCGCAGGGCAGCGATTTCCCATTGAACTGACGCTCACCAACCGCGATAACATGGGCTTCCGGATGCTGATCGGCCGCCGCGCGATGAAGGGCCGACTGCTCGTGGATCCGGGCGCGTCCTATCTGGCGGGGGCGGCGGACAGCGAGGTCTGGGTGCGCCGCCCGACACTCAACGACCGGGAAACCTGAGCCCATGGCCGATCCGCTCAATATCTACGTGCTCTCGCGCAACAGCCGGCTGTATTCCACGCGGCGCATCGTCGAAGCCGGCAAGACCCGTGGACACAACGTCCGCGTGGTCGACCCGCTGCGCTGCTACGTGAAAATCAGCGCCCACCGGCCGGAGGTGCACTACAAGGGCGAGATCCTGACCCCGCCGGATGCGGTCATCCCGCGCATCGGCGCCTCGGTGACCTTCTACGGCACCGCCGTGGTGCGCCAGTTCGAGATGATGGGCGTCTTCCCGCTCAACGAATCGGTGGCTATCAGCCGCTCCCGCGACAAGCTGCGCTCGCTGCAGCTGCTCGCCCGGCGCGGCATCGGCCTGCCGGTCTCCGGGTTCGCTTACTCACCGGACGACAACGACGACCTCATCAACCTGGTGGGCGGCGCACCGCTGGTGATCAAGCTGCTCGAGGGCACCCAGGGCAAGGGGGTGGTGCTCGCGGAGACCACCAAGGCCGCCGAAAGCGTGATCGACGCCTTCCGCGGCTTGAAGGCCTACTTCCTCACCCAGGAGTTCATCCGCGAGGCAGGCGGCTCGGACATCCGTTGCTTCGTGGTCGGCGGCAAGGTGGTCGCGTCCATGAAACGTCAGGCCAAGGAAGGCGAGTTCCGCTCCAACGTCCACCGCGGCGGCAGCGCCACCTCCGTGCGCATAACCCCGGAAGAACGCCAGGTCGCGACACGCGCGGCGAAGATCATGGGCCTGAACGTCGCCGGCGTGGACCTCATGCGCTCCAACCACGGTCCGGTGGTCCTGGAAGTGAACTCCTCCCCCGGCCTCGAGGGCATCGAGAGCGCCACGGGCAAGGACATCGCCGGCAACATGATTCAGTTCATCGAGAAAGACGGCAAGGCGGGCAAGACGCGCACGAAGGGGCGCGGGTGAGCGCGCCGAAAGGCGCGCAGTCGAAAGTGACAAGTAGCAAGTAAAAAGTAATGCAAGCGCGGCGGTCTCAGCGCCCCATCTTGCTACTTTGAACTTTGACCTTTGAACTTTCGAACACCCAACGCTCGGTGCTACGGGGCGCGGCACCTGAAGCTGGCAATTCCGGTGCCGCGCCGTACGGCAACTTCTATTGCTGCATCTGCTTCTGAATGTACTCCTGGAAAGTCATCGGTTCCGCCGGCAGCTCGAAGAGCGCGGCGTCGGGCTCGGTGTCACTGATCTCGGCGATCTCGAACTTGCCCTCGACCTTGAGCAACCCGAGCTCACGGTCCATGAGCATGCGCATGAGCCCGTCCTTGTCCGCCTCCGGACCGGTGCCGAACGCGTCGGCCATGGTGGCCCAGCCGCGGGTGAGCTCGAAGGCGAGCGGGTGATCGCTCAACACTGCCCGTGCTTCCTCCACGCTGCCTTCCTGGCGCCACTTGAGGTCGTAGACCTCACCGCTGATGCCGGCGACGGTCTCGGTCTCGCCGGTCGCATCGACAGAGATGACTTCGGTATCCCCGAATCCGGTTCCCGACTTCTGCTTGTCCCCCATCATCTTCTGCAGCGACCCCAGGTCGATGACCATGGCATCGGCTCCGCTGCCGCTGACCATGTAGGTGGCACCGTCGCGGACGACCATGTATCCGGCCTCGCCAGGCATGCCCATGCGGGCGGCGCCGGCATCGTTCCAGACGTAGCTCATGGACTCCATGGACTGCTTCGTAGTGTTCTCCATCTCGAGCGTGGCCGTGCCTGCTGCGGCGGCCGGCAGGGCAGCGAGCGCCAGTGCGCCCGCGGTGACATACGCCAGAATGCGTTTCATTCCATCACCTCATGTGTCTGAATGGTCGCCGCCGCTCGGCGGGCGTCTTTATCCCTAGCAGATAAGCTCTTACACTGCACTTACCGCGCCACCCGCGGCCTCCCTATTCGCACATTCAGAGCCAGTAACAGCCAATGGCCCAGTACATTTACACGATGAACCGGGTGGGCAAAGTCGTCCCGCCCAAGCGCCAGATCCTCAAGGATATCTCCCTGTCGTTCTTCCCCGGCGCGAAGATCGGCGTGCTCGGCCTGAACGGCTCGGGCAAGTCCTCGCTGCTGCGTATCATGGCCGGCGAGGACCGGGAGTACGAAGGCGAAGCACGCCCGCAACCGGGTATCAACATCGGCTATCTGCCCCAGGAGCCCGAGCTCGACCCGGACAAGGACGTTCGCGGCAACGTCGAGGAGGGTGTCGCCGAGACCAAGGCGCTGGTTGACCGTTTCAACGAGGTCTCCGCCCAGTTCGCCGACCCGGACGCGGACTTCGAAGCACTGATGGCGGAACAGGCAAAGCTCCAGGACCAGATCGAGGCCGCTGGCGCCTGGGACCTGGACCGCAAGCTGGAGCAGGCCGCGGACGCCTTGCGCCTGCCGGCGTGGGACGCCGACGTCACCAAGCTCTCCGGCGGCGAGAAGCGCCGCGTGGCGCTGTGCCGACTGCTCCTCTCGGGCCCGGACATGCTCCTGCTCGACGAGCCCACCAACCACCTGGACGCCGAGTCCGTGGCCTGGCTCGAAACCTTCCTCACGGAGTTCGAGGGCACCGTGGTGGCGGTCACCCATGACCGCTACTTCCTCGACAACGCCGCCGGGTGGATCCTGGAGCTCGACCGCGGTGAAGGCATCCCGTGGCAGGGCAACTACTCGTCCTGGCTCGAGCAGAAGGAAAAGCGCCTCGAGCAGGAGGCCCGCGAGGAGGCCGCTCACCGCAAGACCATGAAGAACGAGCTCGAGTGGGTGCGTTCGAATCCCAAGGGCCGCCAGGCCAAGAGCAAGGCGCGCTTGCGCCAGTTCGAGGAGCTGCAGTCCCGCGAGTTCCAGAAGCGCAACGAGACCAACGAGATCTATATCCCGCCGGGCGAGCGCCTGGGCGATCTCGTCATCGAGGCCAACCACGTACGCAAGGGCTTCGGCGACACGCTGCTGATCGAGGATCTCAGCTTCAAGATGCCACCGGGCTCCATCGTGGGCATCATCGGCGCCAACGGCGCGGGCAAGTCCACGTTCTTCCGCATGCTCATGGACCAGGAGCAGCCGGACGACGGCGAGATCCGCATCGGCGATACGGTGGATCTCGCTTACGTGGATCAGAGCCGTGACGACCTCGACGGTGACAAGACCGTGTGGGAAGAGATCTCCGGCGGCCACGACATCATCCGGGTGGGCAAGTACGAGGTGCCCTCCCGCGCCTACGTGGGCCGCTTCAACTTCAAGGGCTCGGACCAGCAGAAGCGTATCGGCGAGCTCTCCGGCGGTGAGCGTAACCGCGTCCATCTCGCCAAGCTCCTGCAGAAGGGCGGCAACGTCCTGCTGCTCGACGAGCCCACCAACGATCTGGACGTGGAGACGCTGCGGGCGCTGGAGGAAGCGCTGCTAGCCTTCCCCGGCTGCGCCATGGTGATCTCCCACGACCGCTGGTTCCTCGACCGCATCGCCACCCACATCCTTGCCTTCGAGGGCGACAGCCAGGTGACCTGGTTCGAGGGGAACTACACGGACTACGAGGCGGACCGGAAGAAGCGCCTCGGCGATGAGGCCGCCAAGCCCCACCGCATCAAGTACCGCCGCCTGGCGGATTGACGAGCGGCGCCTCGCGGTACTGCACACCGCGGGGCGCCGCCGCGATCCTCACGTCGTCGCGATTGTCCCACGTCCGCGTCGACGTCTAATCGAAGGCCGCACGGACTGCATCGATGCCGGGACGGCCGTCGGCGGCCTCGACACCATCCAGCCACTGTTCGACGGTATCCAGGTTGGCGGCGATCCAGTCGCGAGCAACGGTCTCCTTGGCCCGTTCCTCGTAAGTGAAACCGTAAATCCACCGGCTCTGGGTATCGGTGCTCACGCTGTACCGCTCGAGAAAGCGTGCGGCCTGGGGATTTCTTTCCGGCCAGCCGCTCGCCACGACGGTGTAGACCGTGGTCTCCAGGTCCGCGATCTCGCTGGCATCGCCGTCCTCGAGAAAACGGATGTCGAACTTCACGTCCATCCAGTGCGGTTTCCAGCCATGGAAGACGATGGGCTCGCTGTTCTTCACCGCCCGCTCCACCTGGGAGAGCATACCGGCGACGCTGCTCGAAGTGACGCTCCATGCCCCCAGGCCCTTGTAGCCCGAGGCCACGGCCTCGTTGAACGCGCGGGTCATGCCAGCACCTGCCTCGATGGCATAGATCTCCCGACCGAAGCGCTCGCCAGCGGCAACCAGGTCGTCGACACTGTGCACACCGCTCTCCCACACATAGGCAGGTACCGCGAGCCCCTGCACCGCGCCTTCCAGGTTGGCGGCGTACTGGACGGCGGCACCATCGTCGAGCATCGGCTGGAGCATGGACTCGTGAGCGGGCATCCACGCACCGAGGGAAACATCGACGTCGCCGGAGCGGATCCCCTGATAGATGAACTGCGAAGAGAGATCGGTGACTTCGGTCTCGTAGCCCATGGCGTTGAGCAGCTGCGTAGCGACCTCGGTCTTGACCGTGACCCCCGGCCAGGACTGGATGGCGAAACGCACGGGGGCGCTGGCGGCCGTTGCGCTCGTGATCCCGGTCAAACCGACCGCGAGCGCCACGGCGATGGTGGAACATATAGCTCCAACGGACAGGGTGGAGTTACGCATTGGGAAGGCTCCCTATGGCTCTGGAAGGCGGGCGGCTGTTGTTCTGATAGGGTGAATGGCCGCCCGGTGAACCTCACGCTACGACACGTTCGAGCACGCGCAGCCGTGAGCGGATCAGGTCCCGATCCAAGTATGTTCCCTGCAGATGGCGCCGGCCGGTGTTGGGGTCGAACGCGTCACGCCCGTGGAGCACGCGCAGATTGTCGAAGGCCACCATCTGCCCCGGCGCGAGAGTGAAACGAATCGCGAAGCGCGGATCCCGCAACAATGCCCAGAAGCGCCGGTAAGCACGGTAGAAGGGCTCGACGTCACGCGCCGGCAGGCGCAGGGTGTCGCGAATCCAGTTGTTGAAGCGGATCTCGGTGAGCCCGCCATGCTCGTCCAGGCCGATGACCGGGGCGCGGCAGGCAATATCGGCGCCCTCGTCCTGGAAGCGGAAATCCACCGGCCGTGTCGCCAGCACCTCGAAGCCCTCGGGGTCCTCGGCACGCAGTGCCTCCGCCACTGCGAAACCGTCGGTGAAGACCGAAGCCCCACCCTCGGCCGCGTTCTCCAGACAGTAGAGGAGCTGGAAATCCGGCGGCCGCTGCCAGTTGGGCAGGTCGATGTGAGGCTCCAGGGCGATGGCAGTGTAGGCGGCATTGTTCGGGTTGGGCTTGGAGACCACGTCGAAATGGCGGCCGAAGTTGGTCTCCCTCGGCCAGCCGACCCGCTCGGCGACGCGCACCACCCCGCCCGCCTCCGTCGGCCCCTGCTCGAGCAACGCCAGCCCGAAACGCTCCAGTGCAGCGAGCCAGGCGCGCAGGCCCGCATCCGTATCCATGAACGCGCTGAACGCGACCGAAGGCACCCGTTGTGCGAACGTGGCATCCCAGGCTTGCGCGCGAGCGTCACTGGGCTTCGCACTGGCGCTCGGCTCGGCGCGCTGACGCAGCCAGCCCGGGTCGAACAGGCTCTCGTGCGCAGCATGCCCGCCGGTTGCGGGCCACTGCAGATGCAATGCGCCTGAATGGGTCACGCGGACGTCCGGCCGCGGCATGGGCTCCGGCAGATCGAGCAGCGAGACCGTCCGCTCATGGGTTTGCGGATGACGGCACTCGGCGCAGGCACAGTGATCGCGCAGCCACACGGCGTGAAACTCCGCGCAGGATCCGTCGTCCCAGTGAACCACGACACCCCGCGCCGTGGCCGCGGCATCCGTCAAGCGATGGTGACTGGCGTACGGGGCGAGCTCGCCCATGTCCACCACGACGGCAGGGGAGTCGGCATTCATCTCGACGGTCATTGCGAAACCACCTCGTCATTGATCCCAGTCATTGACGCGACAGTCTCCGAATTGCCCCTGGCAGCGACAAACGAATAATCTGGCTGCTGAGCCCCCGGTTTTCTTATAGCGAGCTTGGCCATATGAGCCGTCGTCTGCCCCCCGCGAACGCCCTGCAGGCCTTCGAAGCCGCAGCCCGGCACATGAGCTTCACCGAAGCGGCACGCCAGCTCGGCATCACCCAGGCGGCCGTGAGCCAGCGCGTTCGAGTGCTCGAGCACCAGGTGGGTCAGCCGCTGTTCGTGCGCCATGCCCGCGGGCTCGAGCTCACCGAAGCAGGGCGTGGCTTCGTACCCGCCGTCCACGAAGCGTTCGAACGGCTGGTCACCGGTGTGGAGGAGGCCTTCGGGCCGGGTCACGACGCGCCACTCACCATCCGTACGACGCCCGGGTTCAGCACCCAGTGGCTTGCACCACGGCTATCCCGCTTCCGCGCGGCGCACCCGGAGATCACGCTGCGCCTGACCACCGCCGTGTGGCCCTCGGACTTCGCCATGGACGGTGCCGACATGGAAGTGCGTTACGGCAAGGGCGACTGGGTGAATGTGGACGCGCTGCGCCTCACCGAAGAGCGCCTCACACCGGTATGCTCCCCCACGATCGCCGAGCGCGTGGCCACGCCCGGGGCGCTCGCCGACGAGACACTGTTGCATGCCATGGGCTTCGAAACCGGATGGCCCCAGTGGCTCGCCGAGATGGGGCATCCTGCGGTCGCCGACCGCGCGGCGGCGGTGCTCTGCGATACCCTGGCGGTGGTGCTGGAGCTCGCGCGGCACGGCCAGGGCGTCGCGCTCGGGCGCAGCAGCTTCCTCGGCGAGAGCCTCGCCAGCGGTACCCTGGTCGCTCCGTTCACGCACTGGACCGCCACTGACGAGGCCTTCTACCTGGTACGCCCGCGGCGGCGCACGACGCGCCCCGAGGCGCATGCGTTCTGGGAATGGCTCGCCACGGAGCGCGAATAGCGAGGCGGCTCCGCGGATGGCCCCGCAGCCCGTCGCGATCCCGTATAATCGCGGGCTTTGCCGCCCCATCAGCGCGAGATCGACCGCGATGACCACCGCCGAGACGCGTACCGCCACCCTGCTCGTCCACTGCCGCGACCAGCGCGGTCTCGTCGCTGACGTAAGCGACTTCATTGCCCGCAACGAGGGCAACATCGTCTATTTCGACCAGCACGTCGACGACAGCCAGGGCGTGTTCTTCATGCGCGTGGAGTGGGCACTCCCGGGTTTCCGTCTAGATCCCGAGGAAATCGGGCCGGCGTTCGAACAGGACCTCGCACACCGCTACGCCATGGCCTGGCGGCTGCACTTCTCCGACCACGTGCCGCGTATGGCCATTTTCGTCTCGCGTCTGCCCCACTGCCTCTACGACCTCCTCTCGCGCTGGCAGTCAGGCGAGTGGCGCGTCGAGATACCGCTCATCGTCTCCAACCACGAGCATTTGCGACCGGTGGCCGAGCAGTTCGGTGTGCCCTTTCATTGCTTCCCGATCACACCGGAGAACAAGGCGCAGCAGGAAGAGCGGGAGCTGGCGCTGCTGCGCGATCACGATATCGAGCTGGTGGTGCTCGCCCGCTACATGCAGGTGCTCTCCCCGCGGCTGATCGACGCCTACCGCGAGCGGCTGATCAACATCCACCACTCGTTCCGGCGCGCGACCGTACCATGCCGCCCACGCCCGCGGCGTGAAGATCATCGGCGCCACCAGCCATTACGTGACCGAAGAACTGGACGCCGGGCCGATCATCGCGCAGGACGTCGCTCACATCACCCACCGCGATGACGTCGCCACCCTCGTCCGCAAGGGCCGGGATCTGGAGAAGATCGTGCTTGGCCGCGCCGTCTACGCGCACCTCCAGAACAAGGTCCTGAGCTACGGCAACCGCACGGTGATCTTCGACTGACCGCCCTGGCCACGATTCTGCGCGGCCACAGGTTGACGCTTACGTAACGTCTAGTTGACGTTTGCGTCAGCGCCGCTAGCATGCGCTGAGTGGGTGATCGCCGTCCAACCGGCGGCATCGCCCCTGCCCGACGCCCCCGGCGGCCGGGCATTTCGCCGGACCCCACCAGGGATTCCGGCATCGCAACGTGGCAGCAACCCTGCGACGGAGGAGAGACCGCATGTGCCCGACACCGGAGAAGGGTCACTGTATCGCCATGGAATGGCCGCGGCCCTGGCGCCGTACGTTCCCACCGCCTCCGCTGATCGCCGCAGGACGCCACCCGCGCACCGACCGCCCTAGCACGAGCTCCCCCTGACCCGGCCCTCGGCCGGTGTGGCGTTCGTGTCTACCAGTGCGTCGGCGCGCCAACAACGACAGCAACTGAATGGATGAGGAGGAGTCAGAGTGGTTACGAACGTATCGCAGACCGCTGCCGTCGAGAGCAGCGCCGCCCAGGGCCGGGAACGCTGGGGTTCCCGGCTGGCCTTCGTGCTCGCGGCCGCGGGCTCCGCTGTAGGCCTCGGGAATATCTGGAAATTTCCCTACATTACCGGCGAGTATGGTGGTGGCGCTTTCGTGGTGACCTACCTCGCGTGCATCGCCCTCATCGGCGTGCCCATCCTCATGGCCGAGGTGATGATCGGACGCCGGGGCGGCAACGGCCCGGTGGGCTCGCTGATGCGGCTTGCCATCACCGAGCGGCGTTCGCCGCTGTGGGCCATCGCCGGCTGGTCGGGCATGCTCGGCTCGTTCATCATTCTTTCCTTCTACAGCGTGATTGCCGGCTGGGCGGTTTCCTACGTCGTTGCCGCGGCCTCCGGCAGCTTCGCCGGTGCGGACGCGGATGCCATCGGTGCCGTGTTCTCCGGGCTTCTCGCCAGCCCCGGGACACTCATTGGCTGGCACACGCTGTTCATGGCCATGACGGTGGCGGTAGTCGCGCGGGGCGTTCGCGCCGGTCTCGAGCGCGCGGTCACCGTGCTCATGCCGGCACTGTTCGTGCTGCTGCTCGTGCTCGTCGGCTACGCCATGACCACCGATGAGTTCTCCCATGGCGTGACGTTCCTGTTCGCGGCCGACTTCTCGCAATTGTCCACCGAAGCGGTGCTGGCGGCGCTCGGCCACGCCTTTTTCACTCTGAGCCTCGGCATGGGCATCATGATCGCTTACGGATCACACCTGCGCCGTGACACCTCCATCGCCGGCACAGCGGTGACCATCGCGGTCATGGACACGGTGGTCGCGCTGCTCGCGGGGCTGGCGATATTCCCTGTCGTCTTCGCCAACGGCCTCACCCCCGGCGCCGGTCCTGGCCTCATCTTCCAGACCCTGCCGCTCGCCTTCGGCAACATGCCGGGCGGACTGGTGTTCGGAACGCTGTTCTTCGTGCTGCTCACCGTCGCGGCATGGACATCCACCATCTCCCTGCTGGAGCCCACCGTGGAATGGCTCGAGGAACAACACGGCATCAGGCGGTTCACGGCGGCAATCGGCGCAGGCACGGCGATCTGGGCGCTCGGCCTCGTATCCGCGCTGTCATTCAACCTCTGGTCGGAGATATCCCTGTTCGGCAAGGGACTATTCGATTTGCTCGACTTCCTCACCGCCAACATCATGCTGCCACTGACCGGTCTGCTGGTGGCACTGTTCGCCGGCTGGGGCCTCTCCCGCCGCGCCTCGGCCGACGAGCTCGGTGACGGCACGCTGCACGCCGCTTGGCACTTCGTGATCCGGTTCGTCACCCCGGCCGCGGTGTTGATCGTCTTCGTCTACAACCTGCTATGAGTGGCCGCGATGGGTCCGGGGTCCGGACCCATCGCTTCGCTACGGCGAGACCGCACGGCACTGCGGGCGCCGCCCCTGCTGCCGGGCCTGGCGATACAACTTCGTTGCCTCCGGCAGGTGCGCCTCCAGGTCCTGGATACGGGTGCCGTGGGAGGGGTGGGTAGAGAGGAACTCCGGTGGCGCCTTGCCGCTGCTGTCCTTGGCCATGTTCCGCCACAGCTCGACGCTCTCGCCCGGATCGAAGCCTGCATTCGCCATCAGGTCGAGGCCGATGAGATCCGCCTCGCTCTCATGCAGGCGGCTGTAGGGCAGCAGCACACCGACCTGCGCCCCCAGGCCGAGCAGCGATAGTGCCTGGCGCTTCTCCGGACTGTTGGCGCCAGCGATGGCCTGGGCGACGGCGAGGCCGGCGCTGGCGGCAAACTGCTGGGACATGCGCTCATTGCCATGATCGGCCATCACGTGCGCTACTTCGTGGCCGATGACGGCAGCGAGCTGAGCAGGGTTCTCGGCGACCTCGAGCAACCCGGTGTGCACACCGATCTTGCCCCCCGGCAACGCGAACGCGTTGGCGGTGTCGTCCTCGAAGACCTGCACTTCCCAGCCGCCATCCACCGCGTACTTCCGGGGCACGACCTCGACGATGGCATCGGCAACGCAGCGGACGTAGCGGGTGACGGCGTCGTCCCCCACGGCCTTCTGCTTGCTCTTCAGCTCCTGGAAAGCGTTGACGCCCATCTGTTGCATCTGGCCATCCGGGAAGAGCTGCAGCTGGCGACGGCCCAACGGCGAGGTGGCGCAGGCGGCAACGACTGCGGCGATGACTGCGACGACGGCGATTCGGCGAAGCATTTCGGCTGACCTCGGCGGTTGGGTTCCGAATTCATATTATCCAGTCCGGACGCCGATCCCGCCACGTCAGGGCGAGCCCGGCGGCGATTGCAGCAGAGCGCACCGGCGCGCTCCGGAGATTGCGGTCGTTGCCGGTACATCGGGCATGACGCGGGGCTACCAGATTTCGGCCCCCGGCACCTCGTAGAAACGCAGGCGGTTGGCATTCGTCAGCACGGTAAGCAACCCCAGCAGGAGCAGCACGGCAAGCACCCCCGGCGTCAGTGCCCAGCCGAATGCAGCGTGGAACAGCCCCGCGGCGACGGGCACACCGGCGGCGCTGTAGGCAAATGCCGCGGCCGCGTTCTCGCGGATGTTCCGGCTGGTCGCCCGCGCCATGATCACCGCATCCACCACCGCGTGCAACGAATCCCGGAGCACCGTCACATCCGCGCTCTGCACGGCGACGTCGGTGCCGCCGGCCACCGCTATGCCCACATCGGCCTGTACCAGCGCGGCCGCGTCATTAACCCCGTCACCGACCATGGCCACGCGTTCGCCCTGTTGCTGCAATGCGCGAATGCAGGCTGCCTTGCCGCTCGGCAGGACGTCGGCGAGCACTTCGCCGATACCGATCTCCGCGGCCACCGCCCGGGCGGTACGCTCGTCGTCGCCGGTGAGCATGATCACCCGCAGCCCCGCCGAGCGAAGCCGCCGTACCGCACCCGCCGCCTCCGCCCGCGGCGCATCCGCCAGCGCGACCACCCCCGCCAGACGCCCGTCCACGGCCACGAACAGCGGGCTGCTCGCCTCGTCCTGCAACTCCCGGCCGCGCCCGGCCAACGGGTTGCGGATGCCGATGGCCTCCATGGCGGCCGCCCCACCCAGCAATACGCTGCGCCCTTCCACCGTCGCCCGCGCCGCGCCGCAAGGCAGGCGCTCGTGGTCCTCGGCATACACCAGCGTCAGGCCACGTTCCCGTGCCGCCCTGGCCACCGGCCCGGCGCGCTCGGCCGCCTCCACGGCGGCCGCCCAGCGGAACAGGTCGCGAATGGCGACGCCCTCGACGGGCTCCACTGCTACGACTTCCGGCTCGCCCTGCGTCACGGTGCCGGTCTTGTCCAGCACCACCATGGTCAATGACTGCACGGCCTCCAGGGCACCGGCCCCCCGCGCCACCGCGCCGTACTCGGTCAGGCGGGCAAGCCCGATGTCGGTGGCGAGGGGACCGGCGAGTGCCAGTCCCGGCGAGGCGGCGAGAATCAGCACCGTGCAGGCGGCGAACAGCCCCCAGCCCGACGCACCCGCGCCCCACCACCATCCGCACAGCGCCCCCGCGGCCAGGAATCCACCCACCGCGACGGCGCCGGCGGCGATACGATCGACCTTGCGCTCACCCACCGGTTTGTCCCGCTGCGCCTGGCGGACACCGCGTATCATGCCGTCGAGCAGACTCTCTTCGCCGACTCGGGAGACCTCCAGCGCGAAGTGCCCCATGCGATTGATGGTGCCGCCGACGACCTCGTCGCCGGCGCTCTTCGCCACCGGCGCCGGATCACCGGTAAGCAGGGATTCGTCCACCGAGGCCGAACCGCTGACCACGACACCGTCGGCGGGCACCCGTTCGCCGGCGGCGACGTGCACGCGCTGACCCACCTGCAGCGCGCTCACCGGCACCTGCCGCAGCCCTCCCGAACCGGCCTCGACAATCGCCACCTCGGGCAACAGCGCACGCAGGCTGTCCACTACGCGGCGGCTCGGGCCCACACCCCGCTGCTCGAGCATGCGTCCGGCAAGATAGAGCGTGAGACCGAGCATCGGGAAGGCGAGATATCCACCCTCCGCGACGCCGGGCATCGCGTCGGTGACGCCGAGATTCAGCGCCGCGTGCAGCCAGCTACCGGCGAACCCCAGCACCAGCAGCCCCTCCAGGCCGGTGCGGCGCACGCGCCAGCCGGCCATGCCCGCGCGCCAGGCGGGGCGGCCCGCCCACAGCGCCATGCCCACGGCCAGCAGCAGCGCCACCCAGCGCCATCCGGGCCCGGCCCCCAGGCTTTGCGCCAGTGTATCGACGACCAGCAGCGCGAGCGTCGCGGCAGCGGCCGAGCCGAGCCGGTGTTTCAACCCACCGGCGAACGACGGCAGCCCGCGCCGGCGGAGTCGCCGCGCGCTGTAGCCTCCCGCGTGGACCGCCTGGAGCACCGCCTCTTCGGCAACGCTCCCGCGCACCGACAGCCGCCCCGCCGCGCCGTCGACCCAGACACCGGTCACGCCGCCGACCTCGGCGACGGTCTGCTCGAGCGTCAGCCGGTCCGCCGGTGTCGTGGCTCCCTGGATCTCGAAGTGGTGGATTTCCCCGCTGCGCCTACTCAATGCATCGCTCTCCACAGCGCCGGGCTGGTTGGCGCCGCTCCCCTCATGAACCGAGAATTGTATCCGAGGTCACGGGGGGACGGGATGACACACTGCCCACCCGCGTGCCCACCGCCAGGACTACACTGTGGTTTTCGGGGTCAGCACTTCGCTGTGTTGGCGGACGTGCGACCGCCTCACGGCCGGGCGCACACAAGGAGGACACCATGACGGGACCTCTGGTCTTCGACGTCAACGAGACGCTGCTGGATCTGCGCGCGCTCGACCCGGTCTTCGAGCGCCTTTTCGGCGATGCGGATGCCCGAGGCGACTGGTTCCGGCAGGTTCTGCTGAGCGCCATGACGGTAACGCTGACCGGCCGTTACGAGGATTTCAGCACCGTTGGCGCAGCGGCGCTCACCATGGTCGCCGAGCGCCGGGGCGTGAGTCTCTCGAGCAGCGACCGTCAACAGGTCGCCGACGGCATGCGACGCCTGCCGCCCCACCCGGACGTCCCGGCCGCCCTCGCCCGGCTGCACGATGAGGGATGCAGACTCGTGGCCCTGACCAACTCGCCCGGTGGCGTCATGCGCGAGCAGCTCACCAACGCCGGAATCCGGCGCTATTTCAGTGACCTGCTCTCGGTGGAGGACGCCCGCGCGCTCAAACCCGCGCGCGTCGTCTACGAAACCGCCGCGCGCCGTCTCGATACCGCTCCCGGCGAGCTCACCATGATCGCCGCCCACGGCTGGGACCTGGCCGGCGCCATGACCGCCGGCTGGCGCACCGCCTTCATCGCCCGCCCGGGGCAGGTCCTGGAGCCTCTCTTCCCCCGCCCCGAGATCGTCGGCGCCGACCTGACGGAAGTGGCAAACGCTCTGCTCGCATAAGCGAGCGCCATAGGGAAGAACCGCAAAAGCGGGGGAACGGTCGCGCAATTCGGCTGTTCTGGTCGCCGACGAAACGCTGACCTTCGACACTAGTCCGGGCGCAGCCCGGCGGCGGTTCCCGATCTACGGACTACCCCGAAGGCGCATCAGCGTCGAACGCCGCTTCCCCGGACCGCGAATGCATGAGCCGTTTATAGCTCACGGACAGTAGAAGGACGCCGAGAACCGCCGATATGATCGTGACGATTTCCTGCAACAGTTGCCCCACCAGGCTGTCAGACATCCCGAACGGCACCCCGGCCATTTGGATGCCCCCCCCCCCGGAATCAGAAAGATCACGGCGGCCAGAGAAAGCCTGTTCGCAGAGCCAACGCGCCAGCACTGCTTGATCCTGTGATCCTCGCCGACCGCGATAGCGGGCAGGGCCAGATACTAATCTTCTCAGAAGTATTGTCATGCGTCAGCCGGTCTGTGCGCCGATGGGGCAAGGCGCGAGGCGCGCCG